>JALXBY010000361.1 GCA_026991215.1 Anaerolineales bacterium | reverse complement strand
CCTCGAAGACGCCCAGGTTTTCCTCGCCCTCGGTGGGCTGGCTGCCGCCGGTGGGCTGCGACCGTTCGGCTTCGCTTACCTCCAGCGAACTGGTGGAGGTGGCTTCCTCGGTGGGTTTCAGGGAAAGGCCTTCTTCTGGCGTGATGCCCGAAGCCTCCAGGACGTGCTCGGCCACGTAGATGGGCACGTGCACCCGCACGGCTAAGGCCAGGGCGTCGGAGGGGCGGGAATCGATTTCAATGATGCGCCCGTCCTTTTCCAACACGATGTTGCCGTAGAACACGTTCTCCCGCAGGTCCACCACTTCCACCCGCAGCACCCGCGCGCCCAGGCGTTGAATCACGTTCTTGAGCAGGTCATGGGTCAGGGGCCGGGCCACTTCCACTTCGTGGAGCGCATACTGGATGGCCTCGGCCTCGAACGGCCCAATCCAGATGGGCAGGTACCGGTCCCCCTCGTTTTCCTTGAGCAGCACCACGCGATGGGGCGAAACCAGGCTCACGCGGATGCTGTCGATATGCACTTCCACCATCCTGGAACGTGTCCGCGCCATTGTGCCCTCCGACTCTCAAGCGTCGCCGTAATTCTAACATGGGGTCCAGGGGGATGCAACCAGGCCTAAAATATCCTTGAGTTCGCGCTGAAGGAAAAGGGCTTCCTGGGGGCCGGAACGCGGCTAATACACCAGGGTCTCCGGGTCCACTTCCTCGGCCCAGGCTTCGAGGCCGCCCTTGAGGTTCTTGACCTTGCGGAAGCCCAGGCTGCGCAGCATCTCCACCGCGTGGGCCGAACGGGTTCCCTGATGGCAGATGAACACCATTTCCTCGTCCGGGTCCAGTTCGCCAACCCGCTGGGGCAGCTGGCTCCAGGGGATGTTCTCCGCGCCGGGGAAGCGCACGATTTCCAACTCGTGGGGTTCCCGCACGTCGATGAGGCGGATGCGCTCCCCCCGCTGCAGCCGCTCGTGCAGTTCCTTAGGCGTGATTTCCAGGCTGGGGTCCAGTTCGGCCACCGCGTGGTCGTGGGCTGGAACGCCGCAGAAGGCCTCGTAATCGATGAGTTCGGTGATTTCCGGGTTCTCCCCGCACACCTTGCACTGGGGGTTCTTGGGGATGCGGACCGTATCGAAGGTCATCTCCAACGCGTCGTAGAGGAGCAGCCGGCCGATGAGAGGTTCGCCGATGCCCAGAATCAACTTGATGGCTTCGGTAGCCTGAATCGCGCCAATGACGCCCGGCAGCACACCGAACACGCCGGCTTCCGCGCACGTGGGGGTCAGATGCGGCGGGGGCGGATCCGGGAACAGGCAGCGGTAGCAGGGGCCGCGGCGGGCGTCGAACACGCTGACCTGGCCTTCGAACCGGAAGATCGCGCCGTAGACCAGGGGCTTGCCCAGGAACACGCACGCGTCGTTGAGGAGATAGCGGGTGGGGATGTTGTCCGTGCCGTCGATGACCACGTCGTACCTGGCGATGATGTCCATCGCGTTTTCCGAGGTCAGCAGCACGTTGTAGGTTTCCACTTCGATGTAGGGGTTGATGTCGAGCAGGCGCTGCTTTGCGGATTCCACCTTGGGCACGCCAACGGTGCTGGTGCCGTGCACAATCTGGCGCTGCAGGTTGGTTTCGTCCACCACGTCGTAGTCCACCAGGCCGATGCGCCCCACGCCGGCCGCGGCCAGGTACAGTGCGGCTGGCGAACCCAGCCCGCCGGTGCCCACGACGAGCACCGAGGCGGCCTTGAGTTTACGCTGGCCTTCCAGCCCGACTTCGGGCAGCAAAAGGTGCCGGGAGTACCGCCGGATTTCCTCTCGCGAGAGGGGCGGCAGGGGCTTTTCGTTGGGGGAAGAAGGGTCGTCGCCCCCGGCCACCGCGGGCATGAGGGTCACCGTCGCGCCATCGGCCAGGGGAGTCTCCAGGCCCTGAAGCAGGCGGATGTCTTCCCCATTGACGTACACGTTGACGAAGGGCTTGACGTTGCCCTGTTCGTCCAGCAGACGTTCGGCCAGGGCGGGGAAGCGGTCCTGCAGGGCCTGAAGCGCGTCCCGCACGGTTTGGGCTTCCACCTGAAGCCGCGCGGTGCCGTTGGTATAGCGACGCAGGGGGCCAGGGATGCGAATCGTGACCATGGTTCCGCCTCCAGGGGTTGGGTGAAGGGGCGTCGCGCGTCACCCCGCGCGCGACGCGGAGAGCGCGGTCAGGATAGCACGGGTCACTTCTTCGGTGGTGGCCGAACCGCCCAAATCGGGGGTGCGGACGCCGGAACCCAGGACGTGTTCCACCGCGGCCTCCAGCCGGGCCGCGGCCTGGGCCATGCCCCAATGGGCCAGCAAAAGGCCCACCGCGAGAATGGCCGCGAGGGGGTTGGCAATGCCCTTGCCTGCGATGTCGGGCGCGGAGCCGTGCACGGGTTCGGCCAGGGGCGGCCCCTGCCCCACGCTGAGGGAAGGGGCCAGGCCCAGGCCCCCCACCAGGCCGGCGGCCAGGTCCGAGAGGATGTCGCCATACAGGTTGGGGGTCAGGAGGACGTCGAAGGCTTCGGGCCGCTGCACCAGGCGCAGGGCCGCGGTATCCACCAGCACTTCGTCGATGTCCAGGGTCACGTCGGGGTGGGCTTTTCGGGCCGCATGGAGCAGGTCCAGCGCGGCCTGCCGGAAGAGGCCGTCGGTGCGGGAAAGCACGTTGGCTTTGTGCACCACGGTGATGCGGGCCTGCGGGGGCGTGCGCTTCCTGGCCCGTTGCAGGGCGACCGCCAGCGCAACCTGGGCCGCCTGTTGCGTGGCCCGCCGGGTGATGCGCCGTACGGCCAGCGCGGTATCCGGGTCGGCCATGCGTTCTTCCCGCACGTACAGGCCTTCGCAGTTCTCCCGCACGATGACCAGGTCCACGCCGGGCCGCGCGGCGGGCACGAGCCAGGAGCGGGCCGGCCGCAGATTCGCGCACAGGCCCAATTCGCGACGCAGGGTGAGGATGGGGCTGTGGTACCCTTCTACCCGTCGCGAGGGCGAAGACGTGGCCCCAAAGAGGATGCCATCGACCTCCCGGGCCTGTCGCAAGACCGCGGCGGGCAGCGCGCTGCCGTGTTTCTCGAAGGCCGCGAACCCGGCCTCGCCCCACAGGAGTTCCACCTGGGGCAGCAGGAC
>JALXBY010000360.1 GCA_026991215.1 Anaerolineales bacterium | reverse complement strand
CGGGTGCCAAACTCACCGCCACCCTGCTCCACGAAATGGCCCGGCGCAAAGCCCGCTACGGCATGGTCACCATGTGCATCGGCGGCGGCATGGGCGCGGCCGGCATCTTCGAGAATTTGCGGCGGTGAGGGGGATAGAGTCGTCGGTCGTCGATGGTCGTTCGTCGATCGTCGGTGGTCGTTGGGCAACCAGCGTACGCATCACTCACCACTGACCACTGACCACTCGCCACTCACCACTCACCACTTCTCAAGGGAGGCGCATCATGATTGGCTTCGAACTCACCCAGGAACAGCGTATGTTGCGGGATTTGGCCCACGAGTTCGCGGAGAAAGAGGTCAAACCCGTGGCCGCGCATTACGACGAGACCGGGGAGTTCCCCTGGCCCATCATCGAAAAGGCCATTGATTACGGCCTGTTCAGCCCCAACATCCCGGAAGAGTACGGCGGTCCGGGCATGAGCCTGCTGGAAGAGGCCATCCTGGCCGAGGAGTTGGGCTGGGCCTGCACGGGCATCGGCACTGCCCTGGGCGTGAATTCCCTGGCCGCGCTGCCCATCATCCTCTTTGGCACCGAGGAGCAGAAGCAGAAATACCTGACCCGCATGGCCGAGGGTACCCTGGCCGCGTATGCCCTCACCGAGCCCGATGCCGGTTCCGATGTGGCCGCCATTCGTACCTCTGCGGTCAAAAAGGGCGACGTGTACGTGCTCAACGGCACCAAGATGTGGATCAGCAACGCGCCTGTGGCCGATATCTTCGTGGTCTTCGCCCGCACCAGCCAGGACCGCTACACCGGCATCTCGGCCTTCATCGTGGAAAAGGAATGGGGCGTCAAGGTGGGCAACCCCATTCCCAAGATGGGCCAGAAGGCCAGCCCCACCGCGGAAGTGATTCTGAAGGACGTGGAAGTGCCGGCGGAAAACCTTCTGGGCCAGGAAGGGCAGGGCTTTTTCATCGCCATGCAGGTGTTCGACCGTTCGCGCGTCCCCGTGGCCGCGGCCGCGGTGGGTCTGGCCCGGCGGGCCTTTGAGGAAGCCCTGGAGTACGCCAAGACCCGCACCGCGTTCGGCAAGCCCATCATCGACTTTCAGGGCGTGGGCTTCAAACTGGCGGATATGGCCATGGAAATCGAGGCCGCGCGGCTTCTCACCTGGAAGGCGGCGTGGCTCAAGGACCAGGGCAAGCGCAATACCATGTACGCGGCCTATGCCAAGGCCTACGCCGCGGACCTGGCCATGCGGGCCGCGACCGAGGCCGTCCAGATTTTCGGCGGCTACGGCTACAGCAAGGAGTACCCCGTGGAGAAACTCATGCGGGACGCCAAACTCTTCCAAATCTACGAAGGCACCAGCGAAATCCAGCGCTACATCATCGTGCGGGAACTCAAAGGCTGATGGCCCCCGCGTTCCGGGGACGGGGCCGCATGCGCGGCGGTTCCGTCCCCGTTTTTCGTTTCAGAGGGTATCTGAGAAGGTGCGAAGCACCTTCTCAAAGGGGTACATCCTTCGCCGGTAACGGCGTAGAAAGCACGGGTGAGGGGGCGACCTTCCCGGACCAAGACGTTGGCGGTTGCCGCCATGGTAGGGTGGCCCAGGGCAAGCGTGTGGGCCATGCGCGATGCTGACCCGTCCCACACGAGGGGCGCTGTACATCCGCCAAATGACGTATTCCTCAAACGGAAATGGCGGTTTCTTCCGTGGGGGGATGCGGGTATACTCAAGGCAGCCCTACCCCCCTGGGGAGGGTACCCCTTTGGGAGGTGTTGCAATGAGCGCACGGAAACTCGTGCTTCCCATCAAAGGTATGACCTGTGCCTCCTGCGCCAACCACGTGGCCCGGGCCTTGAAGAAGGTGCCCGGGGTGGCCGACGCCCAGGTGAACCTGGCCACCGAAAAGGCCACGGTCACCTTTGAGGACGGCGCGGTGCCCCTGCAAGACCTGATTCACGCGGTCCGGGACGCGGGCTATGACGTGGCTACCGAGACCATTACCCTGCCCATCGGCGGGATGACCTGCGCTTCCTGCGCGAACCATGTGGCCCGGGCGTTGCGCAAGGTGCCTGGGGTCCTTGAGGCCAACGTCAACCTGGCCACCGAAAAGGCTACGGTCACCTACATCCCCGGCCTGGCGACCCTGGCCGACTTCAAGAAGGCCGTGGCCGACGCCGGGTACGAGGTGCTGGAACCTCAGGAGGAGACGGCCCGGACCGCTGCGGCTGAGGAAGAGGAAGATGAGGCCGAACGCAAGATGCGGGAGGCCCGCCGGCGGATGCAGGTGGCCTGGGCCTTCACCATTCCCATCATCCTGTGGATGATTCCCGAAATGTTCTTCGGGATTCTGTGGCCCAATGCCACCCTGTACAACCTGGGGTTGATTCTCCTGGCCGTGCCCGCGCTTTGGGTCGGGCGCAAGACCTATCAGAGCGGCTTCAAGGCCGCGCTCAAGGGCTACGCGAACATGGATACCCTCATCGCGTTGGGGACCAGCGTGGCCTGGCTTACGGGTCCTGCGTCCTTCTTCTTCCCCGTGGCCAACTACGCGGGCGTCGCGGCCATGATTATGGCCTTCCACCTGACCGGCCGCTACGTGGAGGAAACGGCCAAGGGCCGGGCGTCCCAGGCCATTCGCAAACTCCTGGAACTGGGTGCGAAGACGGCCCGGGTCATCCGGGATGGCCAGGAAATCGAGGTGCCCATCGAAGAGGTGCAGGTGGGCGACATCATGATTGTGCGGCCGGGCGAGAAAATCCCCACCGACGGTGTGGTCATCGAGGGCGAAAGCGCGGTAGACGAATCCATGGCCACGGGTGAATCCATGCCCGTGACCAAGCGGCCCGGGGACGAGGTCATCGGCGCGACCATCAACCAGGACGGCCTCCTCAAGGTTCGGGCCACCAAGGTGGGCAAGGATACCTTCCTGGCCCAGGTCATCAAACTGGTGGAAGAGGCGCAGGGGACGAAGGTCCCCATCCAGGAGTTCGCGGATAAGGTGACCGCGGTCTTCGTACCCATCATCATCACCATCGCGATTTTGACCTTCGCGGCCTGGATGCTCTTCCCGGACACCATGCGCCGCCTGGCCGAGTTGGGTTCCTTCCTGCCCTGGGTGGACCCCAACCTCAGTCCGTTGACCTTAGCGATTGTGGCCACCGTC
>JALXBY010000359.1 GCA_026991215.1 Anaerolineales bacterium | reverse complement strand
GAGAAGGTGCTTCGCATCTTCTCAAAAGCCCTTGACATGGGAGGCGACCATGTCCTGGCTCAAGCGCTGGCGCGACGGTCTGGCCCGAACCCGGCGGGTCACCCTGGGCCGGCTGGCCCAGATTCTGGGGGCCACGGAAATCACCGAGGAGACTTGGGAGGACCTGGAAGCCGTACTCATCCAGGCCGACGTGGGCGTGGAACTGACCATGGACCTGCTGGAGCGCCTCCGGGCGCGGGTGCGGCAGGAAGGCATCACCAAGGCCCAGGACCTCTACCCCCTGCTGCGCCAGGAGCTGCTGCGGCTCCTCCGCAAACCGCCGGAAATCGACTTCTCCCTCCGGCCCACCGTCATCCTGGTGGTGGGCGTGAACGGTTCGGGCAAGACCACGACCATCGCCAAACTGGGCCGCTGGTTCCAGCAGCAGGGCCGTTCCGTGCTCTTCGTCGCGGCGGATACCTTCCGGGCCGCGGCCATCGACCAACTCAAGACCTGGGGGGAGCGGCTGGGCATCCCGGTCATCGCGGGGCAGCCCGGCGGCGACCCCGGCGCGGTGGTGTACGACGGCCTGCAGGCGGCCCGCAAACGGGGCATCAACATCGTGCTGGTGGATACCGCGGGCCGGCTGCACACCCGCTACAACCTGATGGAAGAACTCAAAAAGGTCCGCCGCGTGGCCGGGAAGGTCATCCCCGGCGCGCCCCATCACGTATGGCTGGTTCTGGACGCGACCACGGGCCAGAACGCGCTGCAGCAGGCCAGGGCCTTCAAGGACGCGGTGGGCGTCACCGGCGTGATTCTGGCCAAACTCGATTCCTCGGCCAAGGGCGGCATGGTGCTGGCCATCCAGCGGACGCTGCGGCTCCCCGTGCTCTTCGTGGGCCTGGGGGAAAAGCCCGAAGACCTGGCCGTGTTCGACCCCGAAGCCTTCGTGGACGGCCTGCTGAGCCAAAACGGGGAAGGATGAAGAAGGGGCGGTCGCGGGCCGCCCCTTCTTCAATCCAGACGCTTGCGGAAGCGAATGGCCGCCGCGCTCATGATGACCACACCGAACACCGCCAGGGCGAAAATCTCCGGGTACAGGGCCTCAATCACCGGGCCTTTGAGCATCAGGCTGCGGATGATGACCAGATAGTAGCGCAGGGGGAAGAGGTAGGAAAGCCACTGCAAGGCCCGGGGCATGGCCTCGATGGGGAAGATGAAGCCGGAAAGGAAAATCGCGGGCAGGAAGGTGGTCCAGGTGATGAGCATGGCCTCCTGCTGGGTCTGGGCCATGGCCGAGGCCCACAACCCCACGCCCAGGCCGCTGACCAAAAACAGGCCCGAAAGCACGATAATCCAAAACAGGGAACTGCGGATGGGCACCCCGAACCACACCGCGCCGATGAACAGCACTTCCAGGGTGTCGATGAAGGCAATCAGCACATAGGGCGCGATTTTGCCCACCACCAGTTCCCAACGGCGGATGGGGGTCACGATGAGTTGCTCGATGGTGCCCCGTTCCCGCTCCCGGACGATGGACGTCGCGGTGAGGACCGAGGTCAGGGCATAGAGGATGGTTCCGATGAGGCCGGGAATCATGAAATAAGCGTCCTTCAGGTCCGGGTTGTACCAGACGCGCGGGCGGAAGTCCATGGGCGGGTTGACGGCAGGCAGGCCCAGGCGGGAAAGGCGGGCCTGCTGCAGTTTCGCGCCGTGGTCTTGGGCAATCAGCCGGGCCGCGGAAAGGGCACGGGTCGCGGTGGTGGGTTCGGAGCCATCCACGATGAAGGCTACCTGCGCGGTGCCCATGCCTCGCACCCGGTCCGAATAATCAGGGGGAATAATCAGACCCACCCGGGCCCGGCCGCTTTCAATCCAGTCCCGAAAGGCCTGCTCCGATTCGACCTCGGCCACCACCCGGAAGGTATCCGTCACCCGGAAGGCGTCGATGAGCCGACGGGACGCCGCGCCCCGGTCCTGGTTCCACACCACCATGGGCGCGTAGCGGACGTCGTTGGTCGCAGCATAGCCCAGGAGGAACAGTTCGATAATCGGAATCATCAACGCAAGGAACAGGGAATTGGGGTCCCGGAGGATTTGCAAGATTTCCTTACGAATCAACGCCCGCAGGCGGTGCCAACTATGCTGCATCGTGGTCCTCCCCTTCGGGGGTGTCCAGGAAAGGCCGCAGGTCCTCGGGGATTTCCTCAGGCGGAATCAAGAAACGGACCCGGAGCCGGGCCTGGTTCAGCAGGCGCGAGCAATGGTCCCAAAGCCGCCGGCCGCGCTCAAAGAGCCGGACCGCGTCCTCCAGGGGCAGGTCCCCCTGCTCCAGCGCGGCGATGATGGCCTCCAGTTCCTGCAGGGCTTCTTCGAAGGAAAGGTCCTCCACGGGCCGTTCGTTCATGGCGGTACGTCCTCACGGTGGGGCTTGATGCGCACCTTCAGGAAGCGGGTCCGGCCTGGCCCGCGCGTTGCAACAGGCTCCGGGCTGTAGCCCGGCCGCGCGCGGTCGTATCGCCCAGCATCGCGGCCAGTTCCTCCACCCGTGCTTCGCCCTCCAGGGGGAAGACCTGGGTGACGGTGCGGCCCTGCTGGACCTGCTTTTCCACCTTGAAGTGCTGGTCGCCATAGGCGGCCAGTTGGGGCAGGTGGGTGATGCACAGGACCTGGTGATGCCGGGCCAGCTGGCGCAACTTCCGGCCCACCACGCCGCCCATCCGCCCTCCAATGCCCTGGTCGATTTCGTCGAAAATCAGGGTGGGCACCGGGTCCTCCCAGGCCAGCACCTGGCGCAGGGCCAGCATCACCCGGGCGATTTCCCCGCCGGATGCGGTTTCGGCCAGGGGGTGCAGGCCTTCCCCAGGGTTGGGGGCAATCAAAAAGGTGACCTGGTCGATGCCGTATCGGTCGAAGGCCACCCGCTCGCCTTCGGGCAGGGGCAGGCCCTGGGGGTCCGGCCGGGTTTCCACCTGCACCACGAAGCGGGCATGGGGCATCCCCAGCGCGTGCAACTCGGCTTCCACGGCCTGGGCCAGGCGCGCGGCCGCCTCCTGCCGCCGGCGGGAAATCGCCAGCGCAAGGCGGGCCAGGTCCTGGGTCAGGGCGTCCAGTTCCCGCTGCCAGGCCTCCAGCCGTTCGTCCGCGGTAACCAGGCTTTCCAGTTCCTGCCGGGCCTGCTCCAGGTAC
>JALXBY010000358.1 GCA_026991215.1 Anaerolineales bacterium | reverse complement strand
GGCTGATGGCCGCCGCATCTCGGGCGGGAAGCCCAGTTCCTCCAGTGCGGCGTCCATCAGCCGGCGGTTGTTCACGTAGATTTTGACCTCATCAGGCTTCAGGCCCACCCGCCGGAAGAAGCCCGCGCCCACGGCCACGAGTTCGGCGTCGGCTTCGGGCAGGTCCACGCCCAGCATGTCCACGTTCCATTGGAAGAACTCCCGGCCCCGGCCCCGCTGCGGCCGCTCATAGCGCCAGAAGGGGCCGAAGGACCACCAACGTAGGGGGAAGACCAACTGCTTCTGCCGACGGGCCACCATGCGGGCCAGGGTGGGCGTGAGTTCGGGCCGCAGGGTCACGTAGTCCCCGCCCCGGTCCTGGAACACGAAGGCCTGTTCCCGGACCAGTTCCTCGCCGGACTTGGCCGCGTAGAGTTCCAGCGGCTCCAGGAAGGGGCCGTCGTATTCCTGGTAACCGAAGGCTTCGGACACGGCCCGGGCCTGTTCGTATAGCCAGCGGCGCAGGGCCATGTCCTCGGGGTAGAAATCCCGGGTGCCTTTGACGGGTTGAATCACCTTGGGCATGGGGAACCTCGTTTGATGGTCGTTGGTTGTTGGTCGTTGGTCGTTGGTCGTTCGTCGTTGGTCGTTCGTCGTTCGTCAGTGGTTGGTGGTCGGTGGTCGATCGATGAGGCGGACGAAGCGGCGCTTGCCCATTTGCAGCACCCCCGGGCCGGGGATGACGAAGTCCGGGCTTTCCACCACCTGACCGTTGAAGCGGACGCCCCGCTGCCGAATCTTGCGCTTGGCCTCGCTGCGGCTGGGGGCCAGGCCCGTGGCCACCAGCACGTCCACCACGTTTTGGCCAGGGGTGAAGGGGTGTTCGGGCATGTCTTCGGGCAGTTCCTGCTTCTGGAACACCCGGATGAAGTGCTCCTCGGCCCGTCGTGCGGCTTCAGGGCCAAAGAGCATGTCCACGATTTCCCGCGCGATGCGCATCTTCAAATCCCGTGGGTGCAGGCGGCCGGCCGCCAGTTCGCCTTCCAGGTGGGCAATCTGGTCGGGCGTCCAGCGGGTGAGCAGGCGCATGTAGGTGCCCATGACCTGGTCGGGCAGGCTCATGAGCTTGCCGTACATGTCCTCCGGCGTGGTCTCCAGGGGGATGTGGTTCCCCAAGGACTTGCTCATCTTGCGCACGCCATCGGTGCCGGGGAGCAGGGGGAGCAGTATGCCGATTTGGGGCTTCTGGCCATGGGCTTCCTGAAGTTTCCGCCCGGCCACGATGATGTTGAACATCTGGTCCGTGCCGCCGATTTGCACGTCGGCTTTGAGGGCCACCGCGTCGTAGCCCTGCATCAGGGGGTAGAAGAACTCGTGCAGGAAGATGGGGTCCCCGCGGTCGTAGCGTTTGCGGAAGGTCTCCCGGGCCAGGAACTGCTGCACCGTAAAGTGGGAAGCCAAGTGAATCAGGTCCCCGAACTTCAACTCGCCCAGCCAGCGGTGGTTGTAATCAATGACGGTTTTCTCCGGGTCCAGGATGCGGAAGGCCTGGTCCGTGTAGGTCTTCGCGTTGGCCATGACCTCTTCGAAGGTCATCAGCCGGCGGGCCTTTTCCTTGTCGCTGGGGTCGCCGATGAGACTGGTGAAGGAGCCGATGAGGAAAATCGCGGTGTGGCCCAGCTCCTGGAACTGGCGCAGTTTACGCATGGGTACCACGTGGCCCAGGTGCAGGTCCGAAGTGCGGGGGTCCACACCCAGGTACACCCGCAGGGGCCGACCGGTGCGCTGAGCTTCCTCCAGCCGTTCCCGCAACTCCTGCTCCATGGCGCGGCGCAACTGGTCGTCGCCGTACTCGGTCCCCTGCATCAGGTAGGCCACCTGTTCATCCAGGGACATGGCGGGGCGTTGGGGTTCCATGGCGAAATCCTCTTTTTGTACGAATATGCAGCCTGGTCTGCTTCATTATACCTGGCTGCCCGGCCCTTTGGGAGGGTGTCACCCGCTGGAGCGCACCTCGTCCACCATGGTCGCGATGGCATCCCGCTTTTGTCTGGTGACCATTTCTTGTTGTAACGCAGTAGTTATTGAAAACCCTTTGGGCTTTCAAACGCCCTCTGGCTGCGGCAGGAATGGCCGGCGCACAGGAAGAGCACCCGCTGTTTACGCGCCATCGGCCGGGGCCTGGATGTCCTCGGCATCCTGGTCGTCGAATTCCCGCAGTTCCCCCGTGACCACGAACAGGGTGCGCTCGCAGATGTTGGTCACCCGGTCGGCCATGCGCTCCAGGTTGTGGGCGGCCCACATCAGGTAGTTGGCCTGGTCGATGGTGCGGGGGTTCTGAATCATGTAGGTCACCAGTTCCCGGTAGACCTGGTTGTACAGCGCGTCCACCTCGTCGTCCTCTTGGGGGATGGCCAGCGCGGTCTCCACGTCCCCCTCCACGAAGGCCCGGAGCGCGCGGCGGAGCATGGACGTGGCGATTTCCATCATGCGGGGGATGTCGATGAGGGGCTTGATGAGGGGCTGGTCCCCCAACATGATGTTGATTTTCGCGATGCCCTTGGCGTAATCGCCCATGCGCTCCAGTTCGCCTGCGATTTCCAGGATGGAGGCCAGCACCCGCAGGTCGTGGGCCATGGGCTGCTGGGTGGCGATGGTAATCAGGGCCTCCTGCTCGATGGCGAAGCGCTTGGCGTTGATGTCCCGGTCCGCGGCGTAAATCCGCCGGGAGGCTTCCACGTCCCGCCGTTTGAGGGCCTCCACCGCGTCCCGCATGGCCTGTTCCACCATCCCGCCCAGCGCGAGGATTTCGTCCTTCAAATGCTGGATTTTTTCCTCCAGGACTTTGCGCATCATGACCTCCACAGGAACCAGAATTGGCGGAAAATCGGACGCAGGCCCCAGGTTTCCAGGGGGGAACCCGGCCTGGCCCAGGTGCGGTCATCCAAAGCGGCCGGTGATGTAAGCCTCGGTGCGGGGGTCCTTGGGGTTGGTGAAGATCTGCGCGGTGGGGCCAAATTCTACCAGGAAGCCGGTGCGGGATTCATCGGTGCTGAAGAACGCGGTGTAGTCCGAGACCCGCGCGGCCTGCTGCATGTTGTGGGTGACCACGATGATGGTGTAGTCCCTGGCCAGTTCCCGCATCAGGTCCTCGATGCGCAGGGTCGCGATGGGGTCCAGGGCCGAGGCGGGT
>JALXBY010000357.1 GCA_026991215.1 Anaerolineales bacterium | reverse complement strand
TTGTATCCCTTTGGGTTTCTCCCCCAACACCCTGCCGAGGAGGTCAACCCATGTTCGCCCCCCTGCCCGACGACCTGCTCAAAAGCCTGCTGCAGCCCAACGAAACGAAAATCGTGCTCCTGGTGCTGGATGGCCTGGGCGGGCTGCCCCTGGGCCCGGCCGGGCCAACGGAACTGGAGTACGCCTACACGCCCAACATGGACGCGCTGGCCGCGGACGGCGTGCTGGGGTTGCACATCCCCATCGCGCCGGGCATCGCGCCCGGCTCCGGCCCTGCACACCTGGCCCTGTTCGGCTACGACCCTTTGAAGTACCGCATCGGCCGGGGCGCGCTGGCCGCGGCAGGCGTTGGGCTGGACCTGCAGCCCGGCGACGTGGTGGCCCGGGGCAACTTCGCCACCCTGGACCCCCAGGGCAACATCATCGACCGGCGGGCCGGCCGCATCCCCACGGAAGAAGCCGCGCCCCTGGTGGAACGGCTGGCCCGAATCCGCTTGCCGGGTGTGGAGGTCACCGTGCGGCCGGTGAAGGAATACCGGTTCGTGCTCCGCTTGCGGGGCCAGGGGCTTTCCCACCGGCTCAAGGATACCGACCCGCAGCGGGTGGGCGTGCCACCCTTCCCGGTGGAACCGGCCGAGGATACGCCCGAAGCCCGGCGCACCGCGGACCTGCTCAACCAGTGGGTGCAGGAAGCCCGCCGTGTGCTGGCCAACCATCCCATGGCCAACGGCGTGTTGCTCCGGGGGTTTGCCACCGACCCCCAACTGCCCAGGTTCGGGGAACGGTACGGCCTGCGCCCCGCGGCCGTGGCCGAATACCCCATGTACCGTGGGGTGGCCCGGCTGGTAGGGATGGACGTCTTAGACCTGGAGGGTACCACGCCCGAGGCCCTCTTCCGCACCGTGCAAAAGCACTGGGCCTCGTATGACTTCTTCTTCGTTCACTACAAGCCCACCGACAGCCGCGGGGAAGACGGCGACTTCTTCGGCAAGGCCCGGGCCATCGAAGCCGTGGACCGGGCCCTTCCCCTGCTCAAAGACCTCCGGCCTGACGTGCTGGTCATCACCGGGGACCATTCCACCCCGGCCAAATGGCGCAGTCATTCTTGGCACCCGGTGCCGCTGTTGTTGTGGGCGCCGGCCTCCTGCCGCACCGATGACCAGTACCGCTTTGGGGAAAACGCCTGCCTCCACGGGGGCCTGGGCATCTTCCCCGCCGTCCACCTGATGCCCCTGATGCTGGCCCATGCCGGCCGGCTGAAGAAGTTTGGGGCGTGAGGGGGCGATGGTCGTTGGTCGTTCGTCGTTGGTCGTTCGTTGATAGTTTGTCAAACAACTCACCACTGACCACTGACCACTGACCACTCACCACTCACCAAAAAGGGCCCGGTCCACTCCAAGCGGACCGGGCCCCTGGCGTTGCCGTTGTGGCCTGTTTAGCGCCCGCGGCCGTTGCCCTTGCCGTTGGTGGGCGGGGTGTAGCGTTCGGCCAGGGCTTGATACAGGGCCCAGCGGCGCTTGACGTCTTCCTCCAACTGGCTCAAGAGGTGTTCGGCCTCCTCGGGCCGCATCTTGACCAGCTGGCTGAAGCGCCGCTCGTTGAAGATGTACTTCTCCAGCGGTTCCTTGATCTTGGAGTCAATCTGCAACGGGTTCTGGCCCTTCAGCAGGCGCCGTGGGTCGAAGCGCAGCAGCGGCCAGTAGCCTGAGAGCACCGCGTGCTTCTGCTGCTCCGCGCTGTAGCGCAGGTCGTAGCCGTGGGCGATGCACGGCGAGTGCGCGATGATGAGGCTGGGGCCGGGGTAGGATTCGGCCTCCAGGAAGGCCTTGACCGTGTGGGTATCGTTACCGCCCATGGCTACGGTGGCCACGTACACGTGACCGTAACTCATGGCCATCCACGCCAGGTCCTTCTTGGGCGTGGGCTTGCCGGCCACGGAGAACTTGGCCATGGCCGCCCGCGGGGTGGCCTTGGAGGTCTGGCCGCCGGTGTTGGAGTACACCTCGGTATCCAGCACCAGGATGTTCACGTCGTAGGGCATGGAAAGCACGTGGTCCAGGCCGCCGAAGCCGATGTCGTAGGCCCAGCCGTCACCGCCCACCAGCCACACGCTCTTGCGCACCAGGTAGTCCGCAATCTGCATCAGGGTCTGGACTTCGGGCGTGGGTTCCAGTTCGGCCAGCCGCTTGCGCAGTTCGGCCACCCGTTCCCGCTGCTTGTTGATGCCCTCTTCGGTGCTCTGGTCCGCGCTCAGGATTTCATCCACCAGCCGCTCGCCCACCTGGGAAGCCAGGTTCATGAGCAGCCAGCGGGCGTATTCGGTGATTTTGTCCACGGCCAGACGGATGCCCAGACCGAACTCCGCGTTGTCCTCGAACAGGGAGTTGTTCCACGCGGGGCCGCGGCCCTCCCGGTTGTAGGCCCACGGCGTGGTGGGGTGGTTGCCGCCGTAGATGGAGGAGCAGCCCGTCGCGTTGGCCACGATGAGCCGGTCGCCGAAGAGCCGGGTGAGCAGGCCCAGGTAGGGCGTCTCGCCACAGCCGGGGCATGCGCCGGAGAACTCGAAGAGGGGCGTGAGCAGTTGGATGTCCTTGACCGAACTGTGCTTGACCTGGTCGCGCGGGGGTTCGGGCAGCACCTTGAAGAAGAAGTCCCAGTTTTCGGCCTCCTGCTTGCGGATGGGCGCGAGGGGCCGCATGTTGATGGCCTTGCGGCTGGGGTCCTTCTTGTCCACCGCGGGGCAGTATTCCACGCACAGGGTGCAGCCCGTGCAGTCTTCCGCCGCAACCTGGATGGTGTAAGCCATACCCTTGAACTGGCGCCACTTGGCCTGGGTGTGCTTGAAGGTAGGCGGCGCCTGTTCCAGGTACTTGGGGTCGTACACCTTGGCCCGGATGACCTGGTGCGGGCAGATGATGACACACTTGCCGCACTGGATGCACAGGTCGGGTTCCCACACGGGGATTTCCAGCGCGATGGCCCGCTTCTCATAGCGGGTGGTGCCGCTGGGGTAGGTGCCGTCCGCGGGCAGTTTGCTCACGGGAATCAGGTCACCCTCGCCGGCAATCATCTTGGCGATGACGTCCTTGACGAAGGCCGGCGGGTTGTCCACCACGGGAGGCCGCAGGTCGAAGGTGGACGTAACCTTATCGGGCACGGGCACTTCGTGCAGGTGGTCCAGCGCCGCGTCCACGGCCGCGAAGTTCTGCTGGACCACGTCCTCGCCCTTGATGCCGTAGGTCTTGCGGATGGCCTCCTTGATTTTCGCGATGGCCTCGTCCTTGGGCAGGATGCCGCTGATGGCAAAGAAGCACGTCTGCATGATGGTGTTGATGCGCCGACCCAATCCGACACGGCGGGCCACCTCGTAAGCGTCCACCACGTAGAACTTGATGCGCTTGCGGATGATTTCTTCCTGGATGGTCTTGGGCAGGTACTCCCAGACCTCATCAGGCCCGTAGGGGCTGTTGAGCAGGAAGACCGCGCCCTCGTCCGCGTGCTTGAGCACGTTGATGCGTTCCAGGAAGTGGAACTGGCTGCAGGAGACGAAGTTGGCCTTCTTGATTTGGTACGCGGACCGGATGGGCTTCTCACCGAAGCGCAGGTGGGAAACGGTCAGGGTCCCGGCCTTCTTGGAGTCGTAGACGAAGTAGCCCTGGGCATAGAAGTTCGTGGTTTCACCGATGATTTTGATGCTGTTCTTGTTCGCGCCCACGGTACCATCCTGGCCCAGGCCGTAGAACAGACCCCGGAAGCGGGCCGGGTCGTGGAAGTGTTCCACTTCCATGGTGAAGTCGGGTTCGTCCTTGAGGAAGTCCAGGCTGGTGTGGGTCACGTCGTCGATGATGCCCACGGTGAAGTGGTTCTTGGGCTGCTCCTTGGCGAGTTCGTCGAACACGGCCTTGACCATGGCCGGGGTGAATTCCTTGGAGGAAAGCCCGTACCGGCCGCCGATGATTTTCGGCCGGGTCTCGAAGGGCGCGTCGCCCAGGTCGAAGGCTTCGTTGATGGAAGCCACCACGTCCAGGTACAGGGGTTCGCCCAGGCTGCCCGGCTCCTTGGTGCGGTCCAGCACCGCGATGGCGCGCACCGTAGGCGGCAGGGTCTGGATGAAGTGCTCCATGGACCAGGGCCGGTAGAGCCGCACCCGCAGCACGCCCACCTTCTCCCCGCGGGAGACCAGATAGTCCACGGTCTCGGCCACCACTTCCGAGCCGGAGCCCATGACGACGATGACCCGTTCCGCATCGGGCGCGCCTTCGTATTCGAAGAGGTGGTACTGCCGGCCCGTGAGTTCTGCGAACTTGTCCATGTACTTCTGGACAATGGTGGGCGTGGCCAGGTAGTAGGGGTTCACGGTCTCGCGGGCCTGGAAGTACACGTCCGGGTTCTGGGAGGTACCCCGGATGAAGGGGTGTTCGGGGTTCAGTGCCCGCTCCCGATGGGCCCGGACCAGGTTCTCGTCAATCATGGCCCGGATTTCTTCGGGCGTGATTTGGGCGATTTTGCTGATTTCATGGCTCACCCGGAAGCCATCCAGCACGTGGAGGAAGGGGACCCGGGCCTCCAGGGTGGCCGCGTGAGCGATGAGGGCCAGGTCCTGGGCGCTTTGCACGGACGAGGAGAACAGCATGGCGAAACCGGTGGGCCGGGCCGCCATCACGTCCTGATGGTCACCGAAGATGGACAGGGCCTGCGCGGCGATGGACCGGGACGCGATGTGGAAGACCACGGGCGAAAGTTCGCCGGCGATCTTGTACATGCTGGGAATCATGAGGAGCAGGCCCTGGGACGCGGTGAAGGTGGTGGCCATGGCGCCGCCCTGCAGCGCGCCGTGAATGGCTGCGGCCGCGCCGGCCTCGCTCTGCATCTCGATAACGCGGGGGACGGTACCCCAGATGTTCTTCCGTCCCGCCGCGGACCAGGCATCCGCCAGTTCGCCCATGGGCGAAGCGGGGGTAATCGGGTAAATGGCAATGACTTCGGAGACCTGATAGGCCACATTGGTGGTGGCCTCGTTCCCGTCAACGGTGACGTAGCGGGTCTTGGCCCGCACACGAGGCTCAGCCGCTTGCACAGTCATGGCGTTCCTCCTGGAGCCCAACGGCTGGATTCTGCATCATCATATCCGGGCCGTTTTGGGGAGGCAAGTGCGCGGCACGGGTTCCATGTGTTTTTTAAGTGCTTGCAGGATGGCCAGATACCCAATCACGCTCCAGAGGGGCAAATGATATTTTATGTCTTGATACCTATCGCGATTTCTGTGGGACGCTGCCGACTTTTTTGGAAACACGAACGATTTGGAAGTATAATGAAAGGGCTTACATACACTCCCCATCCACCACGAGGAGGTGATGCGATGAACGTTGGCCGTGCCTTCACCTTCATGTTTGACGACCCCCAGTGGGTAAGCAAAATGCTCATCGGCGCGGTCATCGCACTGTTATCGGTCTTGGTGTTGCCGGTGTTCATCTTGATGGGTTACATGATCGCGGTGGCCCGCAACGTGATGCAGGGCAATGAACGCCTGCCAGATTGGGGCGATCTGATGCGATACCTGACCGACGGCTTCTTCCTCTGGGTTGCCACAATGGTGTACACCCTGCCTTTCTGGGTCTTGGCGGGTGCTTCCTTCCTGCCAATGTTCTTGAGCGCAGGCGCATCGGAAGAGGCCCAGGCCGCAGGTATGGCCATCTCGCTGTTGGGCCTCTGCCTTGCCTTCCTGTTTTTCCTCGCGCTTTTCCTGATCACCCCTGCTTTGGTGGTCGAATACGTCGCAGACCCCCGTTTTGGCACGCTCTTCCAGTTTGGCCGCGTGTTCGGCCGTGTTCAGCGTTGCTTCGGCCCCATTGTCACGGTGTTGCTGGTTACCACGGTTGGTATGTTCCTTTACGGCATCGTGATTTCGATTATTGGCTTGATTCCTTGTGTTGGCTGGCTCATCGTATTTTTGCTGACGGTGTACCCCTATCTCGTCGCAGGATACTTGTACGGCCAGGTGGCCCGGACCTGCCCGGCGTAAGCAGGGCTGGTAGGCAGGGATGTTGGGAACAACAAAGCCCGCGGCGTCTGCCGCGGGCTTTTCTTATGACCCAAAGCCAACCAGGTCAACGCTGCCCGTTGGTCGCGGGGGCGGGTTCACGAAAGCCCTGATAATGGCGAATCAGGCTGAGGAGGACCTGGTCGGTAAACTGCAGGCTGGCCTGCCAGACGGTGCGCCAGATTTGCGCGGAGTTCACCGCCAGGTCGTCCAGGGCGTCCATGAGGCTCTCCAGCACCAAGGCCCGGAAGAAGAGCAGGGCCCGGGCCGCTTCTTCCAGAGAAAGACGATACCGGCGGGCCAGGGTCGCGTACTCCTGGGCCAGGGTGTCGATTTGGCTGCTGGCTTCGCTGCGACGTTCAGGGTCGAGGTAGCCCAAAAGGACCTGCAGGGTCTGGCGGCCCATGCGTTTGTAGGTCTCCCGGGCTTCCAGCGAAGACAGTTTCTGATACCAGGGCTCCCGGAACAGCGCCTCTTCCCCCAGCCGGAAGCGGATGCGCCGCAAGAGCATGGGGAGCAACTCTTCCCAACTGGTCTCATCCGGACGATGGGTTCGTATCCAGGCCAGGATTTCATCCCGCAGGAAACGTCGGTGCCCGCCGGGAGTTCGGTAGACCGGCAGCTTGCCCTGGTCGGCCCAGAGGCGGACGGTGCTGGGATGCACCCCCAACAGTTCGGCAACCTGGCTTAAGGTAAGCCACATCCGTTCTTGGGCGTTGGTAGGTTTTCGCTCGGCCATGGTCCACTCCTATCCGTAGGGATTGGGTTCGGGCCACAGAAAATGCAGGGGTAATTTTTATGCTTTGTTCGCGCAACAGTATACCACTGTTGCGGAATTCCTGCATTCCTGCTTTTGATGACGAGGGTTTCCCCAGGACGTTTCAGGATGTCCGGGGTTATCTGTAGGATTTGGCCGGGTGCTTGGTTTTGGAAAGCACCCTGGTCTGTCCCCCTGCCCGGCGGCGGGAGAGCATAAGGCGGGCTTTCCCCCGACGTTTGCTTTCATAAAGGGCCGCGTCCGCGGCTTCCAGCAGTTCGGTGGGCGTTTGTCCGTTCCAGGGGTACAGGGCCAGGCCGGCGGAAATCGTGCCCCCGCGACGTCGGGGCTGCTGGGGCCAGGCTTCCTGCAAGCGCCGGTTGACGGCCTGCAACCGGGCTTCCACGGCTTTGGGTTCCATCCCCGGCAGCAATACCACGAACTCATCGCCCCCGTAGCGGGCCACCGCGTGGGGATGAAACATCTCTTTCAACACACGGGCCACCAGAATCAGGAGCGTATCCCCCATGATGTGGCCATGGGTGTCGTTCCAGTATTTGAGGTCGTCCACATCGACCATGAGCACCCCCAACGGGATGCCGGACCGACGGGCCCGATTGATTTCCTCCCACAGTTTTTCTTCCAGGTAGCGCCGGTTGTAAACCCCCGTCAGGGGGTCCCGGTAAAGTTCTTCCGAAACCCGTTTCCACAGGTTCTCCAGTTCCTCCATCTGGCGTTTTATGTGGGTATCGGCCTGCCGGATGCGCAGGGCCGCTTCCTTCAGCAGGGTCACATCGTGCAGGAGGACCAGCACCCGTTTGGGTGGCCCCGGTATCTCAATGCGTTCCATCTCGAAGGTCTGGGGGCTGCCGCCGGCGATGGTCGCGTCCAGCCGGTCGGCGCTATCCAGTTTGAGTTGACGGTAGGCCAGGTAAAGTTGGGGATGGCGCTGGATGACCTCTTCCCAGGGTCGGCCCAGGTCGTGTTCCGGTTGCAGGCCCAGCCACTTCCGGGCTTTGGCGTTGAAGGTGAGGATGCGCTCCTGTTCGTCCAGCAGGATGACGCCCTCACGGATGTGCCGTAACAGCGCCTGGAGGACTTTTGGGTCTCGCGCGAAGACGTGAATGGACATCCAGGGCTTCCTCATGGCTTTTTGCAATTGCTCGGATGTTCTTGCGATTATACCGCAGTGCGCGGTCGGCAGTGCGCGGTCCGTGGTTAGCGGTCGGCAGTCGGCAGTCTGCGGTCAGAAGAAAGCGGTTGCAGGGTACCGAAGCGGCTGAGCCACAAGGCGCCCACGCCCGCGGCCACGAAACTCCATTTGACCATCCACCCCAGGCATCCCAGGGTACCCACCAGGTCCAGGCCCCAAACCGTCAACGTGGTACCCAGCGCAACCCACACGGGAAGGGGCCAGGGTTGGGGCCACCGCTGACCCAGCACGGCAGCCAGGCCATAGCCCAGGACCAGATACGCCGCGTAGGTCATGATTTGAAGGAACAGCGCGATGCCTATGGCCAGGAAGGCCCCCACCACGGTGACGAAGAGGAACACCGCGAGCAGGACCAGCAACAGCAGGCCGCTCACCCCCACGGCCCAGGCCAGCACGGGTTGTGCTTCCAGCGCGCGGCGGGTGCGTTCCAGGTAAGGCTGCCCCTTGAACGCCAACACGAACCCCAGCACCCCTAAGGCCAGGCCCTTGACCAAAATCTGCAGGCCCTGCCAGACCGCGTTCAACAGACGCTCCAGGGCGCTGTAACGGTCCGCGCCCCGGTTGAGGCCTGGGGGTTGTTGCAGGTTGCCTACTCGCGCGCCGGCCGCCACCTGGAGCCGACCGCCGTAATGGGTGAGGGTCCCGGTCACCTGGCCCGTGGGTCCAATGGTCACCCGGCCGCCCAGGACGGCCATATCCCCCCGCACCCGGCCCTGCAGGATGAAGGTGCCCTGGAACACGTACACCCGGCCCCGGACCTCCGCGCCGGGTTCCACCAACACCCGGCCGCCAAACTGCACCAGGTCCTCCTCCAGGACGGTACCGCTTTGCACCACGAACTCGCCCCAACTGATGGTACGGGCTGGTGGCGTCGCGGAGGGACCCATCGCGCCCCATAGCAACCATCCAACCCCCAACAGAAGCGCCCCAAACACATACCGAGGCTGCATCGCGCCTCCTCTGTGGGAAAGATGAGGCCCGGCCCCCCGCCGCGGCTTCAGCCTGTCCTGCTTCCGGAGTTCCCTGCCGCGTGTCGCACCGCGGGCAGTTGCATCCGGGTCTGCCAGAGCCACCGCAGCCAGCGTATCCAGACCGCGAACAAAACCAGCACCGAAGCCAGCACAAGCACGGGCCAGAGGGAACCGCGCCAGGGCAGCAGGAAAAGCAGCATCCGGAGCCACAACACGCGCACCATCCATCCGGCCATCCATGCCTGGGCTTTGGTGGGGTAGACCCACCAGGTGAAGAGCAGCCAGCCCAGAGTGCTCAAGCCAAGCGCGTTGACATACCACGTGAACCAGCGTTTTTGCTCGCGACGGGCGCGGGCCTCGAATTCGGGCAGCCGCGACCGCAGCCGTGCGACCACGGCGTCGGCTTCGGGCACCGGGGGTGGGTGCCGCAAGGCTTCTTCCAGCGGGGGCCTACGTCGATGCATCAGGGAGGATGTGCTCATGGCGTCCTGGATTGGGATTGTGGGGGTGTCGGTTCGTTCCACCACCGTTGCAGGCGCTTCCGCGCCCGGAAGAGCAGGCTTTTCACCGCGGGGACGCTGCGGTGCAGGACCTCGGCAATGGCTTCCAGGGAATACCCTTCCCAGTAGTGCAACACGATGGCCGCCCGCTCCAGGGGCGGCAGTTGGCGGACCAGATGGTGCAGGTGGGTATACGTTTCCTCCTGGACGGCCACCTCTTCGGGCGTTGGCTCCGGGCTTTGGAACCATACCCCTTCATAGGGAAGGGCGTCGCCCGAAACCACAGCCCGCCGCTGGCGCAACCGGTCGATGCACAGCCGGATGGCAATGGTGGCCAGCCAGGTTTTGAAGGGCCGCGCCGGGTCCACCCGCCACAGATGCATATAGGCCCGCAAGAAGGTCTCCTGGACCACATCCTGCGCTTCCTGGGGGTCGCCCAGGTACCGTACGGCCAGGGTATAAACATCGGGCGCGAAGGTCTCCATCAAGCGGGTGAAGGCTTCCTGGTCGCCCTGCTGGGCCTGGACAATCCACGCCCGCAGCCGCGAGGCTTGGGTTTCGTCCATTGTATACGTCCAACCCGGCACGGGGTTTCGCGTTTTTGCAAGTATACTTGCAAGAACAGAAGTTATGCTCAAGGAGGTTGGCCTATGCCCGTGAAACGCACCATTACCGCGGAGGACCTGTACCGCTTCCATCTGGTCAAGGACCTGCGCATTTCCCCTGACGGGCAGTGGGTGGTGTATGTGGTGGAGCGGGTGGACCGCAAGACCGAGAAGAAGTACACCAACCTGTGGCTGGCCCCCACCCAGGGCGGCCGGCCCAAGCCCTTCACCACGGGCGACCAGCGAGACTTCATGCCCCGCTGGAGTCCCGACGGTCGTACCATCGCCTTCCTTTCCAACCGCGATGACGAAAAACAACCCCAAATCTACCTCATCGACCTGGACGGCGGCGAGGCCCGCAAACTCACCGACTTTCGCGGGGAAGTGGGGGAG
>JALXBY010000356.1 GCA_026991215.1 Anaerolineales bacterium | reverse complement strand
GCCAGCATCTTCTGCCGCAGGGCGTCCGCATCCCGCTCGCCCTGTTCGAAGGCATCCCGGGCCGCGCGCAAGGCCCGGTAGAGCACGGTCGCGGCCCGGCGTTCTTCGGGGTTCAGATAAGTGTTGCGGCTGGACATGGCCAGCCCGTCGGGTTCCCGCACCGTCGGCCCCACCACGACCACGATGGGGAAGTTCAGGTCCTTGACCATCTGCTGGATGACCCGGGCCTGCTGCGCGTCCTTCTGGCCGAAGTAGGCCCGCTGGGGCTGCACGGCCAGGAAGAGTTTGGTCACCACGGTGGTCACTCCCCGGAAGTGGCCGGGCCGGTACGCCCCCTCCAGGTATTGGGTCAGCCCTTCCACGGTGACCCAGGTCTGGAAGTCCTCGCCGTACATGACTTCGGGCGTGGGGGTCCAGACCAGGTCCACACCCTCCCGCTCCAGCAGGGCCAGGTCCCGGGGGATGTCCCGGGGGTACCGGTCCAGGTCCTCACCAGGACCGAACTGGGTGGGGTTGACGAAGATGCTCACCACCACGGACGTGTTCTCGCGGCGGGCCATCCGCACCAGGGAAAGGTGCCCTTCATGCAGGTAGCCCATGGTGGGCACGAAGCCCACAGGTTCCTGCAGGGCCCGCCGGGCCTTTCGCAATTCCGCCAGGGTGGTCACAACCCGCATGGTGTTCCTCCAGGGGAAAGGTTGGGGTAGGTTACCCCGCGGTCCCCGAGGGCGCGGCCGTTGGTGGAAGCCCCGGGCCGTGCACCTGGAACCGCAGTTTCCCGTCCGCGGCCAGGCGTTCCCCGGCCAACTGCCCGCAGCCAGCCTGAATATCGATGCCCCGCCGGACCCGCACGGTGCAGGGGATGCCGGCTTCCTCCAGCACCGCCGCGAAGCGGGCAATGCGCGACCGGGGGCTGGGCCGACCCGCGTACCCAGGCACCGGGTTCAGGGGAATCAGGTTCACGTGCGCGGGCAGCCCGCGCACCAGGGCGACCAGGGCCCGGGCCTGGTCCTCCGAATCGTTCACCCCGTCAATCATGGTCCACTCGAAGGTGATGCGCCGGCCGGTCCGGGCCACGTATTCCCGGCAGGCGTCCATGAGTTCGGCCAGGGTGTAGCGGCGGGCCAGGGGGATGAGTTGCCGGCGCAGGTCGTCGGTGGCCGCATGCAGGGAGACGGCCAGCCGGAACTGCTTGCCCTCCCGGGCCAGTTGCCGGATGCGATGTGGCAGGCCCACGGTGGAGATGGTGATGCGCCGGGCACCCAGGCGGAACCCCTGGGGATGGTTCAGGATGCGCAGGGCCTTCATGACCGCATCGTAGTTGTGCAACGGCTCGCCCATGCCCATGACCACGATGTTGGTCACCCGCTCCCCCTGCTGCCGAAGCAGGCGGGCATAGTAGATGACCTGCTCCACGATTTCCCCGGCCGTCAGGTTGCGGAACAACCCCAAACGGCCTGTAGCGCAGAACACGCACCCCATGGCGCACCCGGATTGGGACGAAATGCACAGGGTCCGCCGGCGCACGTAGCGCATCCGCACCGTCTCGATGACCGCGCCATCGGGCAGGGTGAACAGGGTCTTGTGGGTCTCCCCATCCTGGGAGAAGCGTTCGCCGGTCGGGGTCAGCCGCGAGAAGGAGAAGGTTTCGGCCAAACGAGACCGCAGGGCCTTGGGCAGGGTGGTAAAGGCTTCAGGTTCGGCCCATAGGTGCCGGTACAGGCCTTCCCAAATCTGCCGGGCCCGGTAGCGGGGCTCCCCCTGTTCCTGCACCCAGGCTTCCCATTCCGCCAGGTCCAGGTCGTACACGAAAGCCATAGCATGACACTCCCGGTCCATATCGCCACCATGCGCCCCGGCCAAATGACGGGGAAGCCATCCCCCAGCACGGGACGCGAATTGCATTATACTCCTTCCCCACGAACCCCTCACCGCCACCGTTGCACTGCCCACAGACGATTGCTCACAGCAGACTGCCCACTGCGCACGGCGAATACGGAGGAACACCCATGGCCACCCAAGGGCACATTGGCGGACGAAAACGCGGCAGCCTGACCGCGTTGCGTTCCGGCCGCAGATGGTGGCTGGCCTGGGCCGTGTTGCTTTTGGCCCTGAGCGCGTGCACACGCGAGTCCCCTTTCCAGCCCCCGGCCGTGGCCACCGCCACCGCGACGTCCGTCCCCACGCCGACCGTGACCCCGACCCCCGCGCCTTCCCCAACGCCGACCCCGCCGCCGGTGCTGGTCCTTTGCTATGGCCAGCCCCCGACCAGCCTATACATCTACTCCGGCCGGCTCAACCTCACGGCCTGGAACCTGCTCCAGTTGCTGTACGATGGCCCTATCGACCGGGTGAACTACCAGGACGTGCCCGTGATTCTGGAACGCCTGCCTTCCCTGGAAAACGGCGACGCGGAAATCCGGCAGGTGACCGTGCGCCTGGGAGACCCCATCGTGGACGTCCTGGGCCGGGTGGTGCGGCTGCAGCCCGGCGTGACCTACCGGCCCGCTGGGTGCACCGATGAGACCTGCGCCAAAACCCTTGGCCCAGAAGAAGACAGCGCGGTCATGGACCAGTTGGTGGTGCGCTTCCGCCTGCGGGAGGGCGTGCGCTGGTCCGACGGCGCGCCAGTCACGGCCAGGGATTCGGTGTTCTCCTTCCGGGCCGCGCGAGGCCAGAACAGCATCCCCCTCAACCCCTGGGTCCTGGAGCGCACCGCGGACTACCGGGCCGAAGACGAGCGCACCGTGGTCTGGACCGGCCTGCCGGGTTTCCTGGACGGCACCTACTGGCGCAACTTCTGGATTCCCCTGCCCTCCCACCGCTTCGCGGACGTGGTCCCGGAGCGGCTCTTCGAACGGCAGGAAGCACACAAAGCCCCCCTGGGCTGGGGCCCGTACCGACTGGTCTCCTGGCAGGAGACCACCATGACCTTCGAACCCAACCCCTACTACTTCCGCCAGGAAGAAGGCCTGCCGGCCTTTGCCCAGGTCATCGTGCGCTTTTTCGACAACCCCGAAGAAGCCCTGGCCGCGGTCATGGTGGGGGAATGTGACTTCGTCTCCGAAACCGTGGGCCTGGAGCACCAAAGCCGCCTGTTGTTCTCCCTGGCCGAAAAAGAGGAAGTCCGGGTTTCCCTGGCCCCCGGCCCTGCCTTCGAACACCTGGGCTTCGTACTCTACAACCAGGCCATGGATGACGGCCTCCAATTCCGGGACCCGAACGCGCCCTTTTCCGACCCCAGGGTGCGGCAGGCCGCGGCCCGGTGCATCAACCGGGAGGCCCTCATCCAGGAGGTCTACGGCGGCTTCGTGGAAGCCTACACCAGTTTCCTGCCCCCTGGTCACCCCCTACTGGCCCAGGACCTGCCCACCTACCCCTACGACCCAGAACAGGGTCAGGCCCTGCTGGAGGAAGCCGGCTGGGTGGACCACGACAAGGACCCCACCACCCCCCGCGTCTTCCGGGGCCGTTCCCTGTGGGTCCGCCCTGGAACGCCCCTGCGGGTGACCTTGGCCACCACCCAGGCGCCCCTGCGGGTGCAGGCGGCCCGCCGCATCGCCCAGGACCTGGAGGCCTGCGGCTTCGAGGTGACGTTGCAGACCTGGACGCCCCAGGAACTCTTCGCGCCCGGACCGGAAGGCCCGGTGTTTGGCCGACGGGTGGACATGGCCCTCTTTGGCTGGAGCATGGCGCCGGAAGCCATGTGCAACCTGTGGACCACCGAGTCCATCCCCGGCCCGCCCGATGCCGCCATTGGCGACATCGCCTGGCTGCGCCGCATCTGGCCCAGGGAAGCCTACGACCGCGACCCCTTCCTCTACGATTGGGCCGGATGGAACTACCACGCGTACAGCAACCCCGACTTCGACCGGGCCTGCCGCACCGTGCTCCTCAACCCACCGGAGCGGCCGGCCTACCAGGAGGCCATGGCCTTCCTGCAGCGCCAGTTAATGGAGGACCTGCCCCTGCTCCCCCTGTACACCCGTATGAGCATGGTGGTCACCCGCCCAGACCTCTGCGGCTACGAACCGGACCCCAGTTCCCCCCTGGAATTGCGGGACGTGGAGGCCTTCCGGTTGTGTCCTTGATGGCGTCACACAGAGGGCCTTTTCCCGTTGGCTTCCGTGCTTTTCGTAGCACCGTGGGTTTCTCCATCACCGCTTGCCCGTTCAGCCTCCTGGGAAGCCAGCCATGACCACGGCAACGGTCCAGGGACTGATTCTGGCCTCCACCTCCCCACGGCGACGGGCCATGGCCCCCTGGTTGGGGCTGCCCGTAGTGGTCCGGGCCGTGCAGGTGGACGAACGCCCTCAACCAGGGGAAGCCCCACGGGATTACGTGCGCCGCATGGCCGCGGCCAAGGCCGCCGCGGTGGAAGACGTGCCCCAGGGCTGGTGGGTGCTGGCCGCGGATACCGCGGTGGTAACTGACGGCCGCATTCTGGGCAAACCCAGGGACCCGGACGAAGCCCGGCGCATGTTGCAAACGCTGCGGGGCCGGGGGCACTGGGTGTTCACCGGCATCGCCCTCCGCAGCCAGGAAGTCCTCATGACCGACGTGGTCCCTACCCTGGTCTTCATGCGGGCCTATCGCGATGAGGAAATCGAAGCCAGCATCCAACGGGGGACGCCTTTCGACAAGGCCGGCGGCTACGCCATCCAGGACCCGCACCTGAAGCCCGTGGCCCGGCTGGGGCCGGAA
This sequence comes from Anaerolineales bacterium, assembly GCA_026991215.1. Classification (GTDB taxonomy): domain Bacteria; phylum Chloroflexota; class Anaerolineae; order Anaerolineales; family DRMV01; genus S139-71. The sequence goes on along the minus strand of JALXBY010000356.1, from coordinate 5,776 downwards.
CCCTGCTATGCCAACGTGGTGGGCCTGCCCCTGTGCCGGGTATGGCGCTGGCTGCACCGGGCCACGGGTTTGCCCTTCCCCCAACTGCACACCCGCTGCCACGAAGCCTGGGGGTACCGCTGCCCCTTCTTCTTTCCCCCGAAAGGTTAGAATTCGCGCATTTTAGTGTTTATCGATTCCTTTGCTCAAAGGGCGTGCGGCCTGGTAAAATGCCCCATGGCCGCATCGCGGCCGTTTGGGCAGCGCCATGGCCCTTCCCCACGCCTTTTGAAGGAGGCCAGCAATGACGCCGAAAAGGTCCCGCGTTCCCTGGTTGCTTCTCAGCGTATTGGGATTGCTTTTGGGCCTCTGGCTGGGCCTGATGCGCATGGGATGGCGCCTCCCCTTGTGGCAGCCGCGGCTTGTAGGCGTGCACGGACCGTTGATGGTTGCCGGGTTCTTCGGCACCCTCATCGCGCTGGAGCGGGCCGTGGCCCTCAACCGGCGGTGGATGTACCTGGCGCCGGGCCTTGCCGCGGCCGGCATGGTGTTGCTGGCGCTGGGGCAGGTCCCCCTGGCGGCATGGGCCTTCGTCCTGGGCAGCCTGGTCATGCTGGCCGTGCTTTGGGTGGTGGTGCAGATGCAACCGGGATGGCACACCCGCACCATGGCCCTGGGCGCGGCGGCCCTGGTCGTGGGCAACGTGCTGTGGATGCTGGGCCAGCCTTACCCCCTGGTGGTGCCCTGGTGGGCCGCGTTCCTGGTGCTGACCATCGCGGGGGAGCGGCTGGAACTGGGGCGGATGCTGCGGCCTTCCCGCGGGGCCATTGCGTGGTATCTGGGGTCCACGGCCCTGTACCTGGTGGGCATCGGGCTGATTGGTCTTTCCCCCACTTTGGGGTTGCGGGTGCACGGGCTGGGGATGCTGCTCCTGGCCCTGTGGCTGTTGCGCTATGACATTGCCCGCCGCACCGTGCGGCTGCAGGGGCTACCCCGGTTCATTGCCCTGTGCCTGCTTTCCGGGTACTTCTGGCTGGCCGGGGCTGGTGCACTGGCCCTGTTTGCCGCGCCGACCCAGGGCCTGATGTACGATGCCCTGTGGCACATGGTGTTCGTGGGCTTCGTGTTCGCGATGATCTTCGGCCACGCGCCCATCGTGTTCCCGGCGATTTTGGGCGTGCCCATCCCCTACAGCCGGGCCTTTTACCTGCCCCTGGCTTTGCTACACCTCTTCTTGGCCCTGCGGGTGCTGGGGGATGGCCTGGGAGACATGGCCCTGCGTCGCTGGGGCGGCATGGGCGACGCGCTGACCATTGTGGCCTACCTGGGCATGCTGATGGTGCAGGTGCGGTTTCGGAAATAATGGGCAGTGCGCGGTCCGCAGTCCGCGGTGCGCAGTCCGCTGACCGCTGACCGCCGGCTACGGCAACAACCCCCGCAAGAAGGCCTTGACCCGGCTCCAGAAGTCCCCGCTGGCGGCCGCGGGGACGCGGGCCGTCCCCTGACCGTGTTCCAGATACGCCTGGGCGAAGTACACCACGCCCAGGGCCGTCGCGTATTCCGGCCCGGACATGGCCTGGGGCCAGGTCAAATTGGGGTGCAGGCGGGCGATGCGCACGGGCATCTTGAGTTCCCGGGCCAGCATCTGGCGCAGGCCCGGCAGGTGGCTGGTGCCGCCTGTCAACACCAGCCCCGCGGGGAACATGCCCCACTTACCCGCTTCCCGCACCGCGCGGGCCACTTTCTGGAAAATGTCCCGAATGCGGGCTTCGAGGATGGCAGCCACGTCCCGGGCCCGGATGCGCACGGCTTCCCCCTCGCCAAAGGGGTGAATGGTCAGCCACTGGTCTTCCTGCACCGCGTCGGGGCTGGCGTGGCCGTGTTCCACCTTGAGCCGTTCGGCCTCCTGCCAGGGCAGGCTGAGAATCTGGGCCAGGTCCCGGGTCAGGTCGTTGCCGCCCAGGGGCAATACCGTGGCGAAGTCCACCTCGTGGCCCGCGTACACGGCCACGTCCGTGGTCCCCGCGCCGATGTCGCACACGATGACGCCCATCTCCCGCTCGGTGTCGCTGAGCACGGCTTCCCCCACGGCCAGGGGGTTGAGCACGAAGGCCTCCACCAGCAGGCCGGCGTCTTCCAGGGCCTGTTTCAGGTTCAGCAGGTCCGTCCGGGGCACGGTGATGATGTGGACCTCGGCTTCCAGCCGGTAGCCGTACATGCCCACGGGCCAGTGCACGGGCTTGTCGTCCAGGAAGAAACCCCGGCGGATGATGTGGAGCACGGCCTGGTTGTGCTCGATGGGCACGGCCCGGGCGGCTTCCTCGGCCCGGAGCACGTCTTCTTCTTCCACCATGTTGTTGGGCAGGCCCACCGCACCCCGATGGGTCAGGGCCTGCACCGGTCGGGCCGCCAGGTTGGACCAGATGGGCAGGGGGCCATCCCCCACCTTGGCCATGCGCCGGGCCCGGTTCATAGCCCGGGTCACGGTACGGATGAGCGCGGGCATGTCCACCACCTGGCCGCGTTCCACCCCGCGGGTTGCGGCCTGGCCATAGCCCAGCACCTTGACCGACCAGCCCGGCACGCCCTCCAGTACCAGGGCCACGGTCTTGGCCGTGCCGATGTCCAACACGCCAAAACGAAGGGCCCCGCGTTTCATGGCTCCCCTTCCTCCTCCATACGAACCACCACGGCGCGCGGGGAAAGCAAAAGCACGTACACCGGCTTTACGCCGCGGCGCTTCAGTTCGGCCTGCAAGTTTCGGTAAAGGGTCAGCCGCGGGCCCAGGTCGTCCAGGTTGTCGCCCAGGTAGACGGGCCAACCGCCGGGGTCCCGCCAGCCAAAACCGTACCGGGAATGATACATCAACGGCCGGTAGGGGATGCGGCGGGCCAGGTCCAGCAGATGGGCCACCGCGTCGGCTGTGAGTTTCACGTGGTTGGTCCCGGCCTCGACCACGGGCCAATCGGGGTCGGCCGGGCCGTAGGCGTAAAAGCGAACACCCTGGGCGTCCACCCAGTAGGTCTGGCCCCGGTCCTTCCACACCAGAACGGGTTCCCGTTCTTCCACCTGAACGTACACCCGGTTGGGGAACCCGGCCCAGACCCGGACCTGCCGAAAGGCGGGGAAGGCTTCCTGCATCCGGCGGGCCAGGTCCTGGGTATCCACAGCCACCACGGGCGTGCCGGGCAGGGCCTGAAGCGGGGGCCAGTTGGTCAGCGCGCTTTCCGGCACCCGCACCAGCCCCTGGATGAAGACCGTCTGCACCCGGAACATGGGTGCGTACCACAGCGCGGCCAACAAAGCAAAGGAAAGCAAGGAGGCCAGGCCCGCGAGCACCCGCCATGGGGAAAGCCGGACCCTGGGCCGCGGCGCGGTCTGCCGACGCCGGCGGCGCCGGGGCCGGCGGGGGCGTCGCAACCGCGAACGCGACCGGCCGCTGCCCTGCGGGGGGCCGGGCTGCAACGCCTCTTCCACAGGCTGCACCACGATGACATCGGCCAGGCGGCGGGCCACGTCAGCCTTCCTCCGGGGTGTAGCGGATGCGGGTGCGGTCCCGCTCCCGCTTGCGCTCCAGGGCCAGTTCGATGAGCCGGTCCAGCAGCGCGGGGTAGGGCAACCCGCTGGCTTCCCACAACTTGGGGTACATGCTGATGGGCGTGAAGCCGGGAATGGTGTTGACCTCGCTAATGTAAAACGCGCCCGTCTCCTTGTGCAAGAGGAAGTCCACCCGGGCCATGCCCGCGGCGTCGATGGCCCGGTACGCGGCCAAGGCCAGGGCCTGCACCTGCGCGGTCTGGTCCTCGGTCAGGGGTGCGGGGATGAGGAGCCGGGAGGAATCGTCCAGGTACTTGGCCCGGTAGGTATAGAACTCGTCGCCGGGGACGATTTCCCCCGGTATCGAGGCCTGGGGGTCTTCGTTGCCCAGCACGCTGACCTCGATTTCCCGGGCCGGGATGCCCTCCTCCACGATGATGCGGCGGTCGTAGCGGGCGGCCAGGTCCAGAGCCTGGCGCAGGCCCGCGCGGTCCTTGGCCTTGGTGACGCCCACGGAAGACCCCAAATTGGCGGGCTTGACGAACAGGGGATAAGGGGCCAGGGCCTCGCATTCTGCAATTACGGCCTCGGGGTCCTGCTCCCAGCGGCGGCGGGTGAACACCCGGTAACGGACCACAGGCAGGCCGTGGGCCCGCATCAGGTCCTTGAACAGGCCCTTATCCATGGCCAGGGCCGAGGCCGCAACGCCCGCACCCACGTAGGCCACGCCGGCCATTTCCAGCAGGCCCTGCAGGGTGCCATCCTCGCCATAGGGTCCGTGCAGGACGGGGAAGACCACGTCCACCTGGGCCAGGCGTTCGAGCACCGGTGCCAGTTGCCACAGGCCGGGCCGGGTGGGGTCGGGCAGGATGGCCACGGGCTTCAGGCCCTGGGTTGTGCCCTGTTGCAACAGGGCCAACGCGTCCTGGCCGAAGTACCACGCGCCTTCCAGGGTGATGCCGATAGGATAGACTTCGTACTTGTTCGGGTCCAGGTGCTGCAACACGGAACGGGCAGAAACCAGGGAGACCGCATGCTCCCCGGAACGCCCGCCGAACAACACGGCGACTCGAAGTTTCCCCATCGCGCACCCTCCACCTCAACCTAACGACGACCGACCATCGACCACCGACGACCGACCACCGACCAACGACCATCGACCACCGACCACCGACCACCGACCACCGCCCCCCGCCCCTCCTCCCCCCCGCGCCACCCCCCCCCGCCGCGCTCCCCCCCCTTCCGGCCACGCGCCCACCAGTTCCACCTCCGGTTCCAGCCAGATGCCGAAGCGTTCCCACACCCGTTCCTGGGCCAGGCGCATCAGCATCCACACTTCTTCCGCCCGCGCCCGCCCGTGGTTGATGAAGAAGTTCGCGTGCAGGGGACTGATTTCCGCGTCGCCAATCCGGGTCCCCTTCAGGCCCACCGCGTCGATGAGGCGGCCGGCATAGTCCCCCGGCGGGTTCTTGAACATGGACCCCATACTGGCCCCTGGTGGTTGGGTGGCCCGGCGTCGCTGCCGGTAGGCCGCGACCTGGGCGCGGAGCCGTTCGGGGTCGTCCCGGTGCAGGCGGAAGACCGCGGCCAGCACCACGGCCGGTTCTTTACGGGCCTTCAAGCGGGTGGTGCGGTAGGCCATGGCCAGGTCCTGGGCCGTCCAGGTGACCCGGCCCAGGTCTCGGTGCAGCAGGTCCACGCGGGCCAGCACCTGGGCCACATCCCCGCCGAACGCGCCGGCGTTGCCCACCACCGCGCCGCCCACGGTGCCGGGGATGCCCACGGCCCACTCCAGGCCCCGGTACCCCTGGTTGACGGTCATCTGGGCTAGGGGCGTCAAAGGCTCGCCCGCGGCGGCCCACAACAGGGCTTCTTCCCCCTGTTGCAACCAGCGCACCCCTCGTGTGCGGAACCGGACGACCACACCGGGCACCCCTTCGTCGGCCACCAGGATGTTGGACCCGCCGCCCAGGATGAAGTAGGGCGCGTTGGCATCCCACAGCAGGGGGAAGAGGGTCTCCACGTCCGCCTGCCGGTTCAGGGTGACCAGATAGCGGGCCGCACCGCCGATGCGGGCCGAAGTGTAAGGGGCCAGGGGGACGTTTTCCTCCAGCGCGTCGGGGAACAGCCGGGCCAGGGTGTGGGGCCAGGCCATGTTCACAACTCCCGAATGCGTTTGATGAGTTTGTTCAGCACGTCAGGGTCGTACCACCAGGCATTGGGGTCCACCGTCACCCCGCCTTTGGGTTTGGGCGCGGGG
>JALXBY010000355.1 GCA_026991215.1 Anaerolineales bacterium | reverse complement strand
GTTGTTTCTCGGGCATCTTTGACCTCCTTTGTGATATTTTGTATGGCGGTAGGAGGCCAAAGGTGTCAACCTTTTTCCGGACGATGCACTGTCCGCCGACCGCCGACCGCTGCCCGCCCCCTTCACGGCGTCGGCGTTGCGGTTTGGGGGAAGAGGTAGGCCCGGGCCTCCTCCTTCCAGGCTTCGGGCACGTATTCCTCCGGCCCCTCCAGGATGGCCTGCCAATCGCGACGGGCCGCGGCCGGCTGGTTCAACCGGCTGAGGGCCCGGGCCCGCCAGTAAAGCGCGGTGTAGTACTGGGCGTCGTCCTTGGCCTTCTGTGCCAACCGCACCGCCCGATGGAAGTGCTGGTACGCGTTGCCGTATTTCTCCAGCGCGAACCACATCCGGCCCATGAGCATCTGGGCCTCGAAGTCCTGCTCACCCCGGAGTTTGTAATACGCCTGGGCGTACGGCCGGGCCTTTTCGGGTTCGCCCAGCCGCAGGTAGCCTTCTGCCAGACGTTCGAGAACCTCCGCCCGCCGCGCGAGGAACCGGTCCTTGACCTCTTCCAGCAGGGCGACCGCGGTCTCGTAATCCTCCTTTTCCCAGGCCAGCAGGGCCTGCCAGTAGATGCCTTCGGGGTCCTCAGGCCGGTAGGTGCGGTAGGTCTGGAGCATCCGGGCCGCGGTCTCCAGGTCCCCCTGGGCCAGGGCAATCTGGGCATAGAGCAGGTAGGTGGGGAGGTGGGTGATGTCCGCGTCCAGGGCCTGTTGGATGGCTTCTCGGGCCCTGTCCAGGTCCCCCTGGCGCAGGTAGGCCTGGGCCTTCCAGTAGGCCACCAGAGGGGAGCCGGGGAGCAGGGCTTCGGCTTCCTGCAGGGCATTGAGTGCGGCCTCGGGGTCCTGGTTCCCCAGGAGTTCGAACTGGGCCTTGGCCAGGTAGCCCTCGCCGTAGTTGGGGTCCAGGGCCAGGCCCTTTTGGAAGAGGGTCTGGATTTCCCGCCGTGTCTTTTCCGGCAGGGCGCGGTTGGGGGCTTCGGCCCGCTGCCGCTCGAAGAGCACCCGGGCCAGGCCCACATAGGCCGGGCCGAAGTCCGGGTCCACCTTCGTGGCCTGGCGGAACGCGGCTTCGGCCTTGTCCCACTGGCGGCCCAGGCGGTAGGCTTCCCCCAGATAGAAGTACACATCCGGGGCAGGGTCGGTGAAGTTGAGCACGTCCTCGAAATAAAGGACGGCCTGCTCCCAGTCCCCCCGGTCCAGGGCCTTGAGGCCCAGCAAGTAGGATTCGACCGGATGGGGCGTGGCGATGTAGCGGGGCGTGGGGGTGTAGGTGGCCGGGAGTTGGGCCTCCAGGGGCACGGGCGTGGGCGTGAACCGGGGCCGGAGGGTGGGCGAAGGCGTCGCGCTGGGCCGCGGGGTGGTGGGCGCGGCCGTAATCAGCGCGATGGTGCCGTAGCGCCGGGGCCGGACCCGTTCCCACAAGGCGCGGCCGGCCAGCATGAGGAGCACCAAAGCCAGCAGCGCGCCCGCGGCCAGGGCGTAGACGCGCCATCCCCGGCCGGGCACCGCGACTTCCTGCCCGCGGAGGCCCCGTTGCCAGTGTTCGCGCAGGTCCAGGGCCTGGGGCGCGGCGGGCGGTTGGCTGCCCGTGTAGTACGCCAGGCCCCGCAGGGCGTCGGGGTTGTCCGGGTCCAGTTCCAGCACCTTCTTCAGGGCCTTGACCCGTTCTTCGTCGGAACGGACCACCGCGCTCAGGAAGAGCCAGTACTGCACGTTGTTCGGCTCCCGCCGCAGGAGCCGGATGACCAGTTCGCGGGCCTGGTCGAAGTCCCCGCGGGCCAGGGCTTCTTGGGCCTGTTCCCAGGTGGTTTTCGGTTGCATCGCCGGTCCTCGTGGGTTTTTGGCGCGGGAAACGGACACGTCTCCTGGTGGCAGGAATTATAGCCGGATTCCCCACGCACCCCCGGCGGGGTGACGGGTTATAGAGAGTAGACGGCAGACAGCAGTGGGCAGCCAGCAGTGAGCCAACAGCCGTCAGCAGACAGCCGACAGGGAATTCCCTTTGGAGGTGGTTGTATGACGATGCCCATGGACCGCACCGTCCTCCTGTTCCCTGGTCAGGGGTCCCAGTTCGTGGGCATGGGGCGGGACCTGGCCGAGCGCTTCCCCGAAGCCCGCGAGACCTTCGAAGAGGCCGATGAGGTCCTGGGGTACCCCCTCAGCCGCTTGATGTGGAAGGGGCCGGAAGAGGAACTCAATCAGACCCTGCACACCCAGCCGGCCGTGTTCGTGCACAGCATCGCGGCCTGGCGGGTGTGGAAGAAACGTCTGGCGCAAGAGGCCCCCGCGTTCGTGGCCGGGCACTCCCTGGGCCAGTTGACCGCGCTGGTGGTTTCGGGCGCGGCGTCCTTCGCCGATACCCTGCGCCTTGTGCGCAAACGCGCGGAACTCATGGCCGAGGCCGGGCGGCAGAACCCCGGTCGTATGGCGGCCATTTTGGGGCTTTCCGTGGAAAAACTGGAGGAGATTTGCCGCCGCGTCTCCCAGCGGGTCGGCCTGGTGCAGATTGCCAACGACAACTGCCCGGGCCAGGTGGTCATCGGCGGGACCGAAGAAGGCGTGGAAGCCGCGGTGGAAGAGGCGAAGCAGGCCGGCGCGCGGCGGGCCATCGTGCTCAAGGTCAGCGTGGCCGCGCACACCCTGCTCATGGCCCCCGCGCAGGAGGCCTTCAACCGGGCCCTGGCCCAGTTCCGCATCCGGGACCCGGAAATCCCCATCCTGGGCAACGCGTCGGCCCGGCCCCTGACCACGGCCAAGGAGGTCCTGGCCGACCTGAGCGCCCAACTCACCTCCCGCGTACGCTGGACCGAGAGCATCCGCTACCTGGCCGAAAAGGGGATGCAGCACTTCGTGGAACTGGGACCGGGTCGGGTGCTTTCCAACCTGCTCAAACGCTTTCGCCTGCCCGTCAAATGGTATGCTTTAGGTAGCGCCGATGCGCTGCAATCCTTTCAAGCGGCGGATGACCCATGAGGGCAAAGCCCTGGCCTCTGCTTCTGGCCGGTCTCTTCTTTCTGGCGGGCGCGTGTCAGGTATTGAACCGAGCCACGCCCACGCCCGTGACCCCAATCTTCGTCTGGACGCCCCTGCCTGACGAGACGGGCATCCCCATCCCGCCCACGGCCACGCCGACCCGCGCGGGGGCGCCCGTGTTCCCCGCTTCCC
>JALXBY010000354.1 GCA_026991215.1 Anaerolineales bacterium | reverse complement strand
ACCTGCTTCTGCGCGGCGGCTATTACAAAACCCACATCCAGGCCGATGCCCTGACTTTGGGCCATGTTTCCCAAATGGGCCAGGTGGTCGAGGAAGATGCCTGCGTTTCCAGGTGGGAGGCCCCGGGCTGGCGAACGTTTACACCTCGCATCAACGTACAAGACCGACGTTCTTTTGACCGGGCACCCGAGGTCTGGCCGTTTCGGGAGCTGCTCCTGCAGGCATTGGTGCGAAGGAAACTGAAGACGTCCGAGGTCCTTGAGATGCTGCTCCGGTGGTTTGGTCTTTCTGCCGAATGGGAATGGGAAGCCCTGGGTGAAAAGGCGCTGCCCCAAGGATATGTGGACATTCTGATCAAGCCTGCTCGACCCCAGGGGCGCAATGTATACATTCCGGTGGAGGTCAAACTCGGCAAGGCAGGCCCCGCGGATTTGGAGCAACTGGAGGCATATCGGCGTGAGTTGGGGCCAGAGAGCCTTCCTGGGATATTGGTTGCCAGCGAGTTTGCGCGAAAAGTGCATACCCAAGCCCGCCAGCGAGGCGTGTGTTTGCTGCGTTACCGGCTGCCTTCTTTCGCGAGGCGAGTTTTGAACAACTGCTGGCGGGATTTGTGTTGGACGGGGATTGTTTTTGAACATGTCGAAGTTATTGCGCTGCCTTCCTCCCCCGGCTTTTGCTGTTGGAAGCCCAGCGGCTGTGGCACCAGGCCATGGCTGCTATTGACATGAGTGTGAAGTCGTTGGGAGAAGCGCTTACGCTACACCCCCAAACCCACCCCATCACCGGCTGAAGCGGATGTAAAGGATGTCCCCATCCTGGACCTGGTAGTCCCGGCCTTCGACCCGCCAGAGGCCCTGGCGCCGGAGCGCGGCCGTATCGCCCTGGGCTTTCAGGAAGGCCTCGATGGGCCAGACTTCGGCCCGGATGAAACCCCTGGCCATATCCGTATGGATACGGCCCGCGGCGTCGATGGCCGTGGCACCCCGGGGGAGCAGCCAGGCCCGGCATTCCCGCTCGTTGTAGGTGTAGAAGGTGATGACATCCAGGGTGGCGCGCAGGGCCGCCAGGATGCGCTGCCGGGCCGGTGTGGGCGGCAGCCCATACGCCTCCCGGAAGTTCGCGGCTTCGTCGTCCGGCATATCCAGGAGTTCCCGTTCCAGCGCGAGCGCGGCATCGACCCGCCTGGCCCCTTCAGGCACGCGGAGGGCCGGGGCCTCCTGGTCTTCCCCCAAATTGACCACCACAAGCAGGGGCTTGCGGCTCAACAGTCCATAGCCGGCGACCAGGCGGGCCTCTTCTTCGTTCAGGGGCAGCGTGCGCAAGGGCTTTTCCTGCCGCAGGGCCTCCAGCAAACGGGTGACCACGGCCTGTTCCCGTTCGATGAGTTCCCGGGGGCGGGCGGCCTTCTGTCGCTCTTCGTGTAGTCGTTCCAGGCGGTTTTCCAGCACCTCCATGTCCGCGAGCATCAACTCCCCTTCCAGGTGGTCCAGGTCTCGTTGCGGGTCCACCTCGCCCAGGGGATGGGGTACATGCTCGCCGGGGAAGACCCGGACCACCAGCACCAAGGCGTCCATCCGGGCCAGCGCGTTGCGCAAAGGCCCCAGGCCTCCGCCCCGGCTCCCTGGCGCCGCGGCCACATCCACCAGGGTCATGGTGGCCGGGACCTTGTTCTTACAACCCACCAGTCGGTGCAGGGCGTCCAGCCGCGGGTCCGGGAAGGGCACGACGGCCGTGGTCAGGGTCAGCGGGCCTTCCCGTTGAACGTTCCCCCCGTGGCCCTGCGTGAGCAGGGTGAACAGGGTGCTCTTGCCGCTTTGGGCCAGCCCGTGGATGCCAATAGTGGTCATGGCGTCTGCCCCAGCAGCCGTTGGATTTCTTCGTCGAAGTAGGAGGGCAGGGTGTCCCAGGGGTTGGGTTCCCGGTCGTCGGTGATGTAGACGTACCCGGCCAGGCCCTGGTTGCGGATGTCCCGCACGATGCGCCGCATCTCGCCCACGGCCGCGGTGTGTACCAGCACGGCTACCCGTTCCCCTGCGATGGCATCGGGTAAAGCAAAGTTCTGCCAGGCCGAAGGGATGTCCTCGAACAGCACCCAGATGTCCCCGAACTCGAAGTACAGGGCATCGGGTACGGTGCCGGGGTTGAAGATGATGGGCCCGTCGAAGAAGGATTTCGCATAGCCTTCAAGACTCTGGTACTTGTTCAGGTACGCGGGGTCGGTCGGCACCTCATCGAAGAAGATACCATCGATTTGGGGGAAGTAGGTGTCGTACATGCTGATGTCCGCGCGAATGGCTTCGGAAAGGCGCTTGCCGTAGCCCGTCGGCACGTACCCTACCAGGGTCACCCCGGCCTGCTTGAGCAGGTTCATGGCCTTCTGGTAGTCCGCGTTGGGCGGTCCGCCCGGCCCGTTGTTCGGGTTGATGATGGCAATGACGTTGATTTGCGACCGGGCCTGGGCCACCTGTTGCCACGAAGCCAGGTTTTCCGCCGAGGGGTAGATGTAAAGGGGGATGAGCAGGGTGTACTCGGTCTCAGGCGGCGGTGGAACCGGTGTGGGGGAAGGCGACGCAACCGGGGTACCCGTGCCCGGTACGGGGGTGCCTGTGACAATTGGCGTGGGCGTAGGCGTTGGGGGCGGCGGTGTTGGGCTGGGTGTGGCCGTTGCTGTGGCCGTGGCCTGGGGTGTGGGCGTTTCCGTGGGTTTCCATTCCACTTCGGTGGGTGGAAGTTGCGGCGCGGCCGGCCCGCTGGTGACCTGGCTGGTGGGCGATGGTGTCGCGGAGGGCGCGGGGCTGACCGTGCTTGTGGGGGTGTTCGTGGGGGAAGGGGAAGGACTCGGCGCCCCCGCGAGTGCTTCCGGTGCCGTCGGGGTAAGGGCCGCCGCGGGTGTGGTGGGCAGGGCCGGTGGCGGCGGGGGCGCCAGCACGGACGCCCGTAACCGCCACGCCACCACGCCCAACACGCTGCAGGTCAGCGCCCAGCCCAGGAGCAGGAGCGCCCAGGCCCACAAGGGCACGCCCCCTGGTCGGCGGCGCTTCCGGGCCTTGCGGGGTTTCTTCGGCTTTTTGGCCCGGCCAGGGGCCTGGGGCCGGGCCTTTCCCCCCTGGCCTTTGGCCGGCTTCCTGGCCGGTTTTTCGGCCGGGGGGCTGCTTTCTTCGGGGTCTTCGAACAGGTCCAGGGGGATTTCAGGGATGTCCTGGGAC
>JALXBY010000353.1 GCA_026991215.1 Anaerolineales bacterium | reverse complement strand
CCCGCCCCAGGCCAGGACCACGGTCACCCCTACCCCGACCAGGCCGTAGACCAGCGCGGCCACCAGCACGGCCCGCCACCCGGCCAGCACCCGGGCGACCCGTCGCGACCAGGTCGCGTCCCGGTCCGGCAGGGCCGCGTTGAGTTCCTCCAGCAGGGGTTCCGGGTCCAGGCCAAGGGCCTGGGCGTACAGGGTCAGCATCCCCCGCATCTGGGCCGGGCCGGTGAAGGCCTCCGGCCGTCCGGCTTCCAGGGCCTGCTGGTAGCGGGGCGCGATGTGGTATTCCCGGGCGATGGTCTGGTAATCCAGGCCCAGGGTTTCCCGGCGGGCCTGCAGGCGCACGCCCAGGCGGTGCAGTCGTTCCCGGGCCTCCGGGTTCAGGCGGGGGTGCCAGGCTTCGGGGGAAACCGGGGAAGCCGGCGGCGGCCCCGCGGGTTGGGCTTCTTCCGCCGCCTGCTCTGCGGCCCCCAGGTCTTCGGGCTTCAACCCCAGGGCCTCGGCATAAAGGCGGAGGAAGCCCCGGGCCTGGGCTGGCGAGGGCAGGTCCTCCCAGCGGCCCTCTTCCAGGGCCTGCAGGTACTCCGGCCGCACGTGAATGGTGGCCGCGATGTCGCCGACCTCCAGCCCCAGGGCTTCCCGGGCCTCGCGGAGTTTCCGGCCAAGGGCTTGCGGGTCTTGGGGGGGTGTGTTCATCGGTCCCGATAACCGTTGGGATGGGTGCGGTGCCATTCCCACGCGCTGGCGATGATGTCTTCCAGCCGGGGGAAGCGGGGCCGCCAGCCCAACTCCCGCCGGGCCTTCTCCGAGGAAGCCACCAGGTAGGGCGCGTCCCCAGGCCGCCGCGGGGCTTCCACCGCCGGAATAGGATGGCCGGTGACGCGGCGGGCCGTTTCAATGACTTCCCGCACCGAATACCCCTGGCCGTTGCCCAGGTTGTAGAGCAGGAAGTCCGCGCCCTCCCGCAGGGCCTGCAGCACCAGCCAGTGGGCTTCCACCAGGTCCAGCACGTGGATGAAATCCCGGATGCACGTGCCATCGGGCGTGGGGTAATCGGTGCCGTAGATGTAGATGGCCTCCCGCTTGCCCAGAGCCACCTGGAGCACCAGGGGGATGAGGTGGGACTCGTTGGGATGGTCTTCCCCCCGGTGGGGCAGCGCGCCGGCCGCGTTGAAGTACCGCAGAATGCCCACCCGCAGGCCGTGGACCCGGTGGTACCAGGTGAGCATCTCCTCCACCATGCGTTTGGTCTGGCCGTAGACGTTCACCGGGCCGATGGGGTCGTCTTCCCGAAGGGGCGTGGCCTTGGGGACGTAGACCGCGGCGGTGGAGGAAAACAGTATCACCGGCACCCCGGCTTCGACCACGGCTTCCAGCAGGTGGAGGGAGTTGACCACGTTGTTCTGGAAGTACCTGCCGGGTTCCCGCATGCTTTCCCCGGCCTGGATGAACGCGGCAAAGTGCATGACCGCATCGTAGCCCTCGGCCAGGGCCTGCCGGAGCCGTTCCCGGTCGGCCAGGTCCGCGTGGATGAAGCGGGCGCCCTGAGGCACGGCCTGCCGGTGCCCGGTGACCAGGGAATCGTAGACCGTGACCTGGCACCCCTGTTGCAACAGGTACTCGGCCATGATGGAGCCAATGTAACCGGCGCCGCCGGTGAGGAAGACGCGCATGGGCACCTCGCACGTTGGGATTGGGAGGCGTTGTACAGGGCAGGCCCCTCGGCCCGCCAGGAACGCCCCGCCGGGGGTAAATCATACTCAAGGCGGTGTGGAATCGGGGGGAGACATCCTCTTTCCCGGGCGCTCTTTTGCTGGCCCGGTATTCGTGGAATGCCTGCCGAAGGCTGTCTGGAAATTCCGGCTACTTATCGGATGACTTCTGGCTTTCTATCTCAAGAATAGTTTTTATCTCTCGATGCAATGCCGGTATCTTGTTGACCACCACATCCCATACGATTTCATAATCCACACCAAAATAATGATGAATCAGCCGGTCACGCATACCGGCCAGTGCGCGCCATTCGACATGGCTGTATTTTTCTCGTATTTCAGCAGGTATTTGCTTGGCCGCTTCTCCGATGATTTCCAGGCTTCGCACAAAAGCCCTTTGCAAAGTGGGGTTCTCACGAAACGCTTCGTATGTCAGGTTCCGGGCATGATGCATCAAATATTCCGTTTCATCAAGAATATGCCGTAAGTACTCAATCGCTGAGCGGGACATATTCAACCTCGCACAGAATGTAGGGTTTTATGTAAGGGCTCAGGGCTTCAGGGGTCACCAGTTCTACCCGGCGCCCCAGCAATTCTTCCAAAAGAAGGGCTGTTTGTAGGAAGTTGTCAAAGGTTTTTCGGCCCGGCTCAAACTCAACAAGGATATCAACATCACTTGTCTCGGTTTGTTCCCCCCGGACAAAGGAACCAAACAGCCCCAGCCTCCTTACCCCTAATCGTTTGAAGGCTTCCTTATGATGTCGGATAAGGGATATCACTTCATTTTTGTCTCGTGCAGGTGTCTTCGCTTTCATTACATCCAATGGCCCTCCCTCTCACTTTATTGACAGCCGTTGACCGATGGCCGACACGCTATCGTTTTCCGCCTTATCCCCTCACCAACCGCGATTGCTCATTCGTATCTCCCACCCCTCCCCCACACCTGCCCACTGACCACTCACCACTCACCACTCACCACTCCCTACGGATACCGCTCGAACCGCTTGACCACCTCCGCGGGCACGGGGACCACGGCCTGGTCGCCGTCCTGCCATTCCGCGGGGGGCTTGATGGCCGCCTTGCGCCGGCTCGCGCCCGGCAGGATGTACAGCGGCGTGCCCACCTTGGCCGCGCTTTTGTCCACCCAGGCCAGGCCCACCAGGTAGCCGTCGCCGCCCAGCACGCAACTGGTCACCCGGCCGATGACCCTGCCCCGCCGGTCCAGGACTGGGTCGCCCAGGTGCGCCACGGGTACGGGCTTTTCCTTCACCTTGAAGCGCACCACCTCCCGCTTGCGGTGGGCCTCCTGCTCCAGGTACGCGTCCCGGCCGATGAACCAGGGCTTGTAGGTCTTGACGAAGTGGGTCAGGCCCGCGTCGCCCACGGTGAGGCCCAGCGGCCCGGCCAACTCGTGGCCGTAGAGGGGCAATCCGGCCTCGGTGCGCAGGGAATCTCGCGCCTCCAGCCCGCAGGGTTTCACGCCCATCTCCCTGCCCACCTCCAG
>JALXBY010000352.1 GCA_026991215.1 Anaerolineales bacterium | reverse complement strand
GTGCTAAACTGCATCTGAGAGGCTCCTTGGGATGAGATTTGTGGCTTTATACCACACGTTAGGAGCCTCTCTTTTTCTTTCCCCCTTCGGCAACATTTGCATGCACCCACGAACGACCAACGACCATCGACCAACGACCACCGACCATCGACCACCGTGGTAAAATGAGAACACCCATAACGCCCGGGGAGAAGCATAGGAGAAGCCTTTGGAACGCGGCAGGGCCGCGTTTCCCCCTTTCTTTTTGTGCATGAACTCGGTTTTGGAGGAGACATCCGTGGCGACGCAACAGGCGGTGCAAACTTACGATGCTTCGGCCATTCAGGTGCTGGAAGGTCTGGAGGCGGTCCGCCGACGACCCGGCATGTACGTGGGCGGCACCGACGTCCGCGCACTGCACCATCTGGTCTACGAGGTGGTGGATAACGCCATCGACGAAGCCCTGGCCGGCGCGTGCGACCGCATCGAGGTCATCGTCCACAAGGACCGCAGCGTGACCGTGGAAGACAACGGCCGGGGCATCCCTGTGGACATCCATCCCCAGACCGGCCGGCCCGCGCTGGAAGTGGTCATGACCACGCTGCACGCGGGGGCCAAGTTCGGCGGCAAGAGTTACAAGGTCTCCGGTGGCCTGCACGGCGTGGGCGTCTCCGCAGTCAACGCGCTTTCCGAATGGTGCGAGGTGGTAGTCAAGCGCGGGGGCAAAATCTACCGGCAGCGCTACGAACGGGGCCGGCCCGTCACCCCGGTGGAGGTCATCGGCAGGACCAAGCCCAACGACACCGGCACCCGCGTGACCTTCAAGTACGACCCCACCATCTTCAAGAACGTGGACTTCAAGTACGAGGTCCTGGTACAGCGGCTGCGGGAGATGGCCTTCGTGACCCGCGGGGTGTGGATTCGCTTCGTGGACGAGCGGCTGGACCGGGAGATGAACTTCTACTTCGAGGGCGGTATCAAGGCCTTCGTGCGCTACCTGAACCGGAACCGCAAGCCCCTGCACCCCGTGGTCTACGCGCACAAGGTCATCGACGACGTGGAAGTGGAAGTTGCGCTGCAGTACACGGACGCGTTCACGGAATCCGTGTACGCGTTCGCCAACACCATCCACACCGTGGATGGCGGTACGCACCTGACCGGCTTGCGCACGGCCATCACCCGCACGTTGAACGATTACGCCCGCAAGTACGGCCTGCTGAAGGAAAACGAACCCAACCTCTCCGGCGAGGACACCCGCGAAGGCCTGACGGCCATCGTGAGCGTCAAGCACCCGGACCCGCAGTTCGAGAGCCAGACCAAAGTCAAACTCATGAACCCAGAGGTGCAGACTTACGTCCAGCAGGTTACGGCCGAGGCTTTGGGGGAATTCCTGGAGCAGAACCCCCAGTATGCCAAGGCCATCCTGCAGAAGTGTCTGCTTTCCGCGCGGGCCAGGGCCGCGGCCCGCAAAGCGCGGGAGTTGGTCATCCGCAAGTCCGCGCTGGAAAGCACCTCCCTGCCCGGCCGGCTGGCCGATTGCTCCTCCCGCAACCGAGAGGATACCGAACTCTTCATCGTGGAGGGCATCTCCGCGGGCGGTTCGGCCAAGCAGGCCCGGGACCGGCACTTCCAGGCCGTGCTGCCCTTGCGGGGCAAAATCCTCAACGTGGAAAAGGCCCGGCTCGACAAGGCCCTGCACAACAAGGAAATCCAGGCCCTGATTACCGCGCTGGGCACGGGCATCGGCGAGGACTTCGACATCTCCAAACTGCGCTACAACCGCATCATCATCATGGCCGATGCAGACGTGGACGGCAGCCACATCCGCACCCTGCTGCTCACCTTCTTCTTCCGGTACATGCCCAAAATCATTGAGGAAGGGCACCTCTACATCGCCCAGCCGCCCCTCTACCGCATCGAACACAAGAAGAAGGTGTGGTACGCGTACAGCGACGAGGAAAAGGACCGCATCCTGGCCCGGCTCACCAAGAACGGCGCGTCGGAAAGCCAGATTCGGGTCCAGCGCTACAAAGGTCTGGGTGAAATGAACCCCCAGCAACTCTGGGAGACCACCATGGACCCAGAGCGCCGTACCCTCATCCAGGTCACCTTAGAGGACGCGGCCGAAGCGGACCGCATCTTCACCGTGCTCATGGGACCGGAGGTTCCCCCGCGGCGGCAGTTCATCCAGCGCCACGCGCGCGAGGTGCGCAACCTGGATATTTGAAGGTCCCTACCCCCTGTGCGGGAACGTCCAGCGCCGCGGCCCAGGGGTCGCGGCGCTCTGCTTCAAGGGGGCGCTTCGCACCTTTCCCCATCCACCCCAAAACCCAAGTCCAGGCATGGTGAGCGGGGCGTCCCCGCCCTCATGCTTCCCCTTCCACCCGAAAGTGAAAGGTGCGGTAGGGCAGGTGCACTTTTTGCAACCGCAGGCGCACCTGGGCGTTGAGGGGGAGCGAATAAGGCAGGCTCACCTGGGCCTCGATGCCTAGTTCGGGAATCAGCACCACGGACCGGGTCCCCCGCACGTCCACCACCACGCCCGTGCCGGTCCATTCTGGGTTTTCCAGCAAGTACACCCCAATCCAGTGCAGGCGGGAAAGCCGTTCCACCTGGCGGACCACACGACGAGCGGCTTCGGCCGGCCCTACCCGGTCCACCAGCAGCGCGTTTTCCCCCAACAGGTCACGGCCCTGCAAATAGGCCCGGAGTTGCTGGTGCACCACCAGGTCCAGGTAGCGCCGCAGGGGGCTTGTGGCCTGTACGTACACGGGCAACCCCAGGCCGTGATGGACCCCAGGATGGGTGCTGTACTCGCTGGGGGCCAGCAGCCGACGGCGGGCGTACATCCCGGCCAGGCCATCGGGCAGGGGGCCGGAAGGCTCCCGGGGCGGCGGCTGCACCGTGTAGGGCAGCGGGATTCCCCGGCTCTGGGCGAAGCGGGCCACGGCCTCCCCCGCGAGGAGCATGGCCTCCTGCACCAGCCGGCGGCTCCGGTTCCAGACCAGGGGCTTGATGCGTATCTGCCCGTCTTCTTCCACCACCACTTTGACCTCGGGCAGGCGGATGTCCACCGCACCCTGCCGGCGGCGACGTTCGGCAAAGGGGGCCAGGGCCTGCTCCAGTTGGGGAAGCAAGGGGTCGGCTTCCCAGCGGGCTTCGGCCTCTTCGTAACTCATGCGGGTCACCCGCACCCACGCGGGGTGAATGCGCACGTCTTCGATTTCCCCCTGGGGGTTGAGGCGCACGCCGATGGAAAGGGCCGGGGAGACGGGCTGCAGCCCCAGGGCCAGCAGTTGCCGGGCCTGGTCCGGCAGCATGGGCAGGATGGCTTCGGGCAGGTAGACACTGCTCCCCCGGCGGCGGGCCTCCAGGTCCGCGGGGCTATCCGGGGTCACGAGCGCGGCCACGTCCGCGACGTGAATCCAGAGGTAGGTGCCGTCCCAACTCAGGGCGTCGTCGGGGTCCTGGCTGCCCGCATCGTCGATGGCATAGGCCGGCAGGTGGGTGAGGTCCAGCCGGTCTTCTTCGGGAAGTGGAGGCAGGGCCGTCTGGGGTGGCGTCAAGTCCAGGCCGAAGCGTCGGGGGTAAGGGTTTTCCCTGGGCGACCACACCCCCCAGCGCAGAAGCAGAGCGTGGGCCTCTTCCGGGGTCTGCTTACGACCCAGGGCCTGGAGCACCCGGCTGCGTTCGGTCCGCTGCAGGGCCAGCGCGATGACCTCCTGAAGGAAGCGGGCGTCCTGTTCGGGGTCCACCTGGTCCTTGCGGGCGCGCTCCAGGAAGGATTTCCAGGCTGCCTCCCGCTGGCGCTGGGCCTCCCGCTGGGCCTGCAGGCGCTGGATTTCCTCCCGCGTGCGGGCCCGCAGGGCCTGGGGCGTGCCGGTGAACCAATCCGAGTGCTGCACCGCCTGCCACACGGCCCAGGCGTGCTCCGGCGTGTACTGGCCCAGGACGAGTTCCGTCAGGGTAGCCAGGTTCAATTCGGCTTCGTCCAGGGCCAGTTCCCAGGCTTCCTCCAGGCTGGGCCAGGGGCCCTGGGGCAGCCGTTCCAGTTGCACCGGGCCTGGATGCAACAGCAGCACGTCCTTGGGCCGCACCCGTGCGGTTTCCCCCTGGGGGAAGCGCAAAAGCACCCGGCCCGCCAGTTTCTCAACACGGGCCGGTTTGCCTTTGTAGACCACCAACGCGCCGGGACGCAGTTCCTCGGTCATGGCCGCACGTTATGCCTGTTGGGGAATGGTGCACCGTAATTGTACAGTTCGAAGCAGGCCGTCACCCGCGCTGGCCCTTCACGCCCGTATGTCCATGGCGGCGAGCCGCCACGAACCAGGCCGCCCATGCCGCGGCCTGCAGCGCCAGGGCCGCGTAAAGGTGCCGGGGCGCATAGACCACCTGCACCCGGTGCCGACCGGCCGGTACGGGCAGGGCCATGAGCACGCCATCGGCCGGGTAGAGGGGGACTTCTTCCCCATCGACCCAGGCCCGCCAGCCCGGATAATAGGCCTGCCGCACCACCAGGTAGCCCGGCCGCGGCGCGGTGACCTGGATATCCCAGCGGCCATCCAGGTACATGCGGCCTTCCAGCATCACGCCCGCGCCCCCGGCGGCAGGCGGGGAAGGCCCCCGCTGCAGGGGCCTGGGGGATGCGGCTTCCAAAACCACACCTTGCGCCCAGGCCGGGCTTTGCAAGCGGCGGGCCAGGGCCTGCCAGACCTGGTCCTCGGAAGTCACCCATTCCACCTGTTCGACCCACGTCAGCCAGGCCGCGGGGTCCAGGGGTTCGGAGTGCGTTGGGGTTTCAATCCGCAGGGAAACCCCCAGCAGGCGGAGGAGCCGCGTCCGCTGCGGCTCCGGCCAGGTGGTCAGCGCGTCCTCCAGGCGGGCCAGGCGGGCCGGGCGCAAGGGGTCATACGCATTGACGCCGGGGAAGCCATCCAGCAGGTTGACGTTGGGGAGCATCTGGGTCCGGGCCTGCCACAGGGGGGCCTGGGGCCGGAAGTCCCGAAACCGCAGGTAGACCTCATAGAGCAACTGCTGTTGCAGGTCCGGGGGCATCCAAAAGCGGCCCCCGGCCAGGATTTGCGCAAGCCGGGCCTTGTTGGGGAAATCCTGGGCATAGGCCGCGCCGGAGGTCGCGGGGTACCAGCCCTGTTGATTTACGGCCAGGTCCAGCACGGTAAGAAGCAAGATAGCCCGGAGCCAGACACGACGGCCCCGGCGCAGCGCGAAACGCCAGACAGCCAGGCCCAGGCCCGCGGTGACCGCAAACCCCAAAAGGCCCCAGGCCAGGGTCCGGTACGCCTGGGGCAACAGGGCCTGCCCCATCAGGGCAAAGGGCACCAGCGCGAGCGTGCCTGCAGTCCCCAGGTTGAGCCAGTAGCGCATCCGGGGGGTGAAGGTTTGAACCGCATCCGCGCCGTGGGCCGCGAGCACGGCCAGGAGGAGCACGGTCCACAAATGCCAGCGGGCCGGGGCCTGGAATGCATCGAAGGTAGGCACATGGCGGAAGAGCCAGGGGTAAACCGGCGTGAACCGGCCCAGGGCCAGCACCTGGGCCACGGCCAGAAGGCCGAGCCAAAAGAGCATCCGGCGGGGGGCGCGCACCAGCGCGTACAGGGCCAAAAGCAGGGGCAGCACGCCTACGTAAATCGTGTGTTCCCACAACGCGGGGAACCCCCAGTGATTGCCCCACGCAGGGTGCCCAAAGGCCCAGGGGGAAAGGAGCAGGAGGTAGTACCAGGGCCAGAAGGAATATTGCAGCGCGAAGTCCGCTTCCAGGCCCTGGCTGCGGGCGGAAAGCAGGGTGTACTCCGCGGTGGCCGCCATCTGCCCCCCGGCCAGGAGCAAGGCCCACACCCCGGCCAGGAGCGCGTAGGCAAAGGCCCGTCCGCCGGGCCGCTGGCGCAGGCCCAGGGCCGCGGCAAAAAGCCACGTGTACCAGGTGGTCTGCGCGTGCCCGGTCAGCAGTTGCATGGCCATGACCAGGGCCAGGGTCAGCAGGGGGCCGCGACCGGGCCGCCGCAACAACCGGGTCCAGGCCCAGAGCACCCACGGGGTCCAGGCCATGGCCGCGTTCATGCTGAGGAAAACCCCGCCCCGGGCCACCGCGTAGCCGGAAAAGCCAAAGGCAAGTCCGGCCAGCCACGCGGCGGGCCGGGACCGGCCTTCTTCCTGCATCCACCGGGCCATGCCCCAGGCCCCCAGGAGCAGGTGGAGCACCACCCACCAGCCGTGGGCATAGGCCAGACCCGACAGCCCGGCCACCCACGCGAAAAGCCAGGTCAACCACGTGCCGGGGTAAAGCACCGCGGTCTGGTAGTTCGCGGCCAGGGGCATCCCCAACCCGGTGAAGGGGTTCCACCAGGGGAAGCGGCCCTGCACCAGCAAACGCCAGGCCAGCCAGCGCCAGGGGATAAATTGAAAGTAAGGCGTGCCCCAAAAGATGTAGCGGCCAGGCCACAACACCGGCGCGGTCAGCGCCAAGGCAAGGGCCAGGGCCAACCAGGCGGGGTTACGGAACCACTTCGTAAACCGCATACGCATCCTGCCGAAAACGAAGCCGGAGATAGGCGGCCGCATCCGGGTCCCAGGTCCCCAGCGCCCGCTCCTTGGGGCCGTAGAACACGAACCGGATGCCCCAGGCCCGGAGCCACCGCTGACGCGCGTCGTCATCGGGGGTTTGGAAGACCTGGCGCACCCGATTTTGCCACACCTCAAGCCGGTGGCTTTCGGTGGCCAGGCCCATGGTCACCCGAACGGGCGCCCAGGCCGGGAGCCACACCCCGGTGGCCTGGGATGTGAGGACCCGGTCCCCGGGCCGGGCCAGCTTGTGTACGGCCCGGTACGCGGCCGCGGCCTCCCTGGGCAGGAACGCGGGTTCGGCCGGTTGCAGCGCGACCCGGAAGAGTTGCACGTAGAAGAACAACGGCGCGACCAGCCCGCCCAAAAGCAGGCCCAGGGCCGCCAGGCGCGCGGCCCGACGGGGCCGGTGGCCTGCAACCCCCGCAGGGGGCCAGGCCACGGCTTCCATCCCGGCCCCGCTCAGAGCCATGGCCGCAACCCAGACGCCTTCCAGAAAGCGGCGTTGACTGGGGTAAGGCGTGTAAGCCAGCACCGACCCTGTCACCAGCCATGCCAGGGCCAGCAACGCCCGCAATGGCTTCTCAGGCCAGAGCCGGCGAAACCCAAGGACGACCCAGGGGAGTACCCATGCATACGCCCAGGCCAGGTGCCCTACGGAAGGTGTGGGAAGCACGCTCCGGGCCGACCAACCCCGGACGAAGGGGTCTTGTTGAAGGCCGAAAAGATATACGCCCCACAAGAACAGGGCCGCGGCCAGGGTTATCCATGCCGCGAGCAGGGGGAACCGCAGGCCCTTCTTCTTCCGCCATTGAACAAAAAGCCACACGGCACCAAGGCCCAGGCTCAACCCCAATGGCAACAGCATAAAGGGCTGCACCCACCCCAGGAGCAGTGCGGCCAGCCCCAGGAGCCATGGCCGGGTCCGCTGCCCTTCCAGGGCGTGGAGCCAGACGGTTAGCAAGAGCAAAAGCAGGCCCCGACCCAGGGCCAGATGCGGCATCCCCAGGGGCATCAGGTAACCAAAGGCCTCCGGGGAATACCAGGAAAGGGGCGTTTCCCCTTGCAGGAGCAGGGGGACCCAATCCAGCCCGCCGCCCAGCAGGGCCAGGAGCCAGGCCACCTGCCGGGCACGGCCTCGCGCGTACAGGCCCAGGAAGCGCCACAGGCCCCAGGCCAGGAACAGGCCGACCGCCAGCCGAAGACCGTGGAATGCCAGCACCAGACGGGTGTAATCGGGGTTGCGGAACAGGTGGCCCAGCAAGAGGTAGGGGCCAAACAGATAGTAGCATCCCGCCTGTTCCACGGTGTAGACGGGCTGGTAACACCATAAGCCCAGGCTGCCCAGGCGCATCTTCGCGACGTAAGAAACCAGGTCGTAAACGTTGAACAGAAAGCCCGAAAAACGCCATTGGTCCGAAGCCTGGCCCCAGGCCACAAGGTACGGCGCGGTGAAAAGCGCGAGCAACCCCACCCCGACCAGGACGCGGCGGGCGAAAAACGGAGCACTGTGTTTCCCCTGGCGGCGGCCACGCATCAGGGCCCTTCCTCCTCACCAGCGCCAGGGACGGAAGTCGGTATCCCAGTCGAAGGCGTCCATGCCTTCCACCCGCTTCAGTTGGTTGACCACCCAGTAGGTCAGAGGCGTGGCCAGGGCTTCATAGATGACCTTGAACCACCAGTGGGAAAGGATGAGCCGCACCAGGCCAGGTGTGGGGATGACACCCCAAAAGGCCAGGGTGAGGAAGACGAAGGAATCCGCACCCTCGCCGATGATGGTGGAGCCGATGGTTCGCAACCACAGGAAGCGTCCCCGGGTGCGCAGTTTGAGTTTGGCCAGGACGTAAGCGTTCAAGAACTCGCCCACCAGGTAGGCGATGAAAGAGGCCACCAGCAGCCGGGGGGTGAAGCCCAGGAGGGCGTCGTAGGCTTGTTGGGCTTGCTGGGGGCTGTCGTACACCCCCAGGGTCCAGAAAGGCGCGGCGGGGAGCCGGCCGCCCAGCCAAATCATGGCCACGGCGAACAGGTTGGCCGCGAACCCCAGCCAGATGACCCGCCGGGCCCGGGCGTAGCCGTACACTTCGGTGAGCACATCGCCGATGATGTACACAATGGGGAAGAGAATGACCGCGGCGGGCAACACCCAGGGGCCAAAGGCCACCAGTTTGGCCGCGATGATGTTCGAAATCACCAGGCTGGTCACGAACAGGGCGACCAGGACGTCGAACCAGCGGTACCCCTTGGGCGCCATGCGTTCCCTCCGGTGTGGAGTTTGGAAGCGTCCGTCAGCAGGCGGCAGAAACAAAAGGAGCCGCCCATGTGGGCGGCTCCTCGGCTTCCCCAACCTGCGGTTAGCGCACTTCCCGGTGCAGGGTGTGCCGCCGACACCGCGGGCAGTACTTACGGAGTTCCAGCCGGCCCGGGTCGTTGCGGCGGTTCTTTTCCGTGGTGTAGTTCCGTTCCTTACACTCTGTGCAGGCCAGGGTGATGATGATGCGCGCGCCCTTCTTCTTGGCCATGGTCCTGCCTCAGATGCCTTGGGGGATTAGTCCAGCACGTCGGTGATGGTGCCCGCGCCCACGGTCAGGCCGCCTTCGCGGATGGCGAAGCGCTGGCCCTTCTCCAGGGCGATGGGGTACATGAGTTCCACTTCCAGGTTCACGTGGTCACCGGGCATGACCATTTCTACGCCTTCGGGCAGCTTGATGGTGCCGGTCACGTCCGCGGTGCGCAGGTAGAACTGGGGCCGGTAGCCGCTGAAGAAGGGCTTGTGCCGGCCACCTTCCTCCTTGCGGAGCACGTACACCTGGGCCCGGAAGCGCTTGTGGGGCTGGATGCTGCCAGGCGCGGCCACGACCATGCCGCGGCGGATGTCCTTGCGGTCGATGCCCCGCAGGAGCAGGCCCACGTTGTCGCCCGCGATGGCCTCGTCCAGCACCTTGTGGAACATCTCCACGCCGGTGACCACGGTCTTCATGGGCTTGTCCCGGTAGCCCACGATTTCGACCTCGTCACCCACCTTGACCTTGCCCCGCTCGACGCGGCCGGTGACCACAGTACCGCGGCCCTTGATGCTGAACACGTCCTCGATGGCCAGCATGAAGGGCTTGTCCACCTCGCGGGGCGGTTCGGGGATGTACTCATCCATAACCCGCAGGAGTTCTGCGATGGGCTGGTACTCAGGGGCATCCGGGTCCTGGTTTTCGCTCTGCAGGGCCTGCAGCGCGGAACCCTTGACCACGGGGACCTCATCGCCGGGGTAGCCGTACTCGTTCAGGAGTTCCCGCACTTCCAGTTCCACCAGTTCCAGCAGTTCGGGGTCGTCCATCATGTCGACCTTGTTGAGGAAGACCAGGATGTAGGGGACCTCCACCTGGCGGGCCAGCAGTACGTGCTCCCGGGTCTGGGGCATCACGCCTTCCGGCGCGGCCACCACCAGGATGGCACCGTCCACCTGGGCGGCACCGGTGATCATGTTCTTGATGTAGTCCCGGTGGCCGGGCATGTCCACGTGGGCGTAGTGGCGCTTGGGGGTTTCATATTCCACGTGCGCGATGTTGATGGTGATGCCGCGCGTGCGCTCTTCCGGCGCCTTGTCGATCTGCTCGAAGGGCACGAACTGACCCCAACCCCGCAACGCGCAGTACTTGGTAATGGCCGCGGTCAACGTGGTCTTGCCGTGGTCGATGTGGCCGATGGTGCCCACGTTGAGATGCGGCTTGGTCCGCTCAAATTTCGGCTTGCTCATGGCTGTTTACCTCCTTACTGTAAGTGTACGTAAGAAAGGGCCCTCCCGAGGGAGGGTCCCTTTGGAGAGCCCCCAGGGGGACTTGAACCCCCGACCTCACCCTTACCAAGGGTGCGCTCTGCCTCCTGAGCTATGAGGGCTCACCATGGGCGGGGAGGGATTCGAACCCCCGAAGGCCCGTCGGCCAGCGGGTTTGCAGCCCGCCCCCTTTGTCCACTCGGGCACCCGCCCGTGTCCGCAACCCAAGCCGACGACGGGACTTGAACCCGTAACCCGCCGCTTACAAGGCGGCTGCTC
>JALXBY010000351.1 GCA_026991215.1 Anaerolineales bacterium | reverse complement strand
GTCGTACAGCGCGGGCAGATCGAAGAGGCCAACCCGTGTTTCCCCCAGCAGGTCCATCAGCCGGCTGACTAAGGTGTTGCGGAAGTAGTCTTCGATGCGCTCTGTGGTGTAGAGGCCCTGCTGCCCGACGATGTTTTCCACGAACAGTCGGGGGTCTTCGATTTGGTACGCATACAGGCCCCGGGCCCGCAGCCGGGCCAGACCCAGGTCCGGGTCCCGGAAGGGAATGGGCTGGGGCGTGCCGAACTTGCGGTCCGGGAACTCCCGCAGGTTGACGAAATAGACCTCCGCGGTGAAAGGGGAACGACCATCGAACAGGGGGCCGAGCCATTCGATGAGCAACGGGATGTTCGCGGTGGAAATCGTGTGCCGACCGGGGCCGAAGACGTCCAGGGCTTTCCCGTCCCGGAAGAACACCGCGGCCTGGCTTTCCCGCACGATGACCTGGGACCCCAGACGGAAATCCCCCGCGCCCACCGGAGGCACCCGCACCACCAGGTCTTCCGGACCCATACTCGGTACTTCAATCACATCGAACACACGGGGCATGGCATCACCTCCCGGAAGAATTCGGTCAAATTATACCCGTTGGTGGGCGTTGGTCGATCGTCGGTGGTCGATCGTCGTTCGTCGTTGGTTACTGACCACTGTCCACTGTCCACTCACGGCTTCCGGCCGGGTGCCAGGGGCCGCTTGGCCGGAATGCCGGGCTTGCGGGGGTAACGTGCGGGCGTGGGCTGGACCTTGCGCAGCACCACCAGGGCGCGGGCCGCGGGCAATTGGGGTACCGTGACCGGGAGCACCCTTTCGATTTCCCCGCCCAGGACCTGGACCGCGTATTGGGCGGCCTGGGCCTCTTCCTGGGCCCGCCGACCTTTGTAGGCCACGGCCCGCCCTCCAGGGCGCACCAGCGGCAGCAGGTATTCCACCAACGTGGGCAGCGGGGCCACACCCCGCGCGACGGCCCAGTCATACCGTTCCCGATGTTCCGGCTGCCGGGCCGCCCGTTCGACCCGTTCCACCACCAGGGTCACGTCAGGCAGTGCGAGGCGCTCCAGCACGTGGTCCAGAAAACGGGCCATCTTGGTCGAGGCTTCGAACAGGGTAAGCCGCAAATCCGGCCGCAGGATTTTCAAAGGAAGGCCCGGAAACCCCGGCCCGGTGCCCACGTCGGCCAGCCGGACCCCCTGGGGCGGTGGCAACACGGCCAGCAGGCTCAGGGAGTCCAGGAAGTGGTAGACGAGCACGTCTTCCGGCGTGCGGTGCCCGGTCAGGTGCATCCGTTGGTTCCACCGCAGCACCTCTTCCAGAAGAAGGCGGAAGCGGGCCTGCTGCTCCCGGTCGGGGCGCAGGCCCGTCCATGCCGTCACGGTCTGGAAGAAGGCCTCCCACAGGGCCGCTATTTCCGTTTGAGGAGCCATTGCAGGTAGGTCTTGTACGCGGTGCGTCGGCGCTGGTAGGTGGCTTCGTCCAGTTCCCCGGCCTCGTACATCGCGTCCAGCGCGAGGATGGCGTCCATCAGGGCCTCGGGGTCCTCGGCCAGGGCCGGGGGAATGGGTTCTTCAAGACGCGGCGGCCCCGCGCGTCGGCTGTACCAGTAGTAGCCCAGGCTCCCCACGATGAGGGCCACGCCCACGGCAATCAAGACCTGGCCCAGGGAAAGCCGGGGGAGTGCCATCCCCTGGGGCGTGGTCGCGGTGGGCGGCCGGCCGGAGACCGTCACCCGCAGGGTTCCCCCCGCCTGCAGGCTGGGTCCGGAGAACACCTGCAGGGTCAATGTGGCACCATCGTCGGTCTGGACCGTGCGGGTGCCCTGGGACTGCCAGTTTTCCCCCCGCACTTTCATGCCTGGCGGGGTCAGCAGGGTCACGGCCTGCACCGGCAGGGGCACCGTATGGGCAATGGTGGCCCGGTTTCGGTCATAGGGCAGGACGTAACTGAACAGCAGCGACGTGCGGCCAGGTCGCAAGGGTTCGGTATCCACGAAACCGCCTTCGGTCAGGCGGAAGCGGTCGCCCAACTGCCCTAACGTGGGGGGGAAGCTCAAGGCCGTGGCCCCTTCGGGCAGGGTGAACTTGAGCACACCCTGGGCCGGGTCCTCGGCCACCACGGTGCGCACGCCCGTGTTCTCGATGATGTACAACTCGGCCACGCGGACCTGGTCGCCTTCCGGCGCTTCCACCAGGAGGTGCAGCCGCTGGATGCGCACCGCGTCCAGGGACGTGGTCGTATCGTACACCTCCAGGGTGACCTCGTACTCCTGCTGTTCCGGCACCGCGACGATGGAATCGGAGATGTACATGACCCCTTCGTACTCGGTCGCGACCAGGAACATGGTGTGGAAAGCCGCCTGCACGTTGGCGAACACGAAGGTGCCGTCGGGGTCCACCGTGGTCTCCAGAGATTCCAGGGGCATGCCGTTCTGGTCGAAGGCCTGCAGGCGCACGGTCATATCGGGCGGCAGGGGGTTGCCTTCCGCGTGCTTGATCTGGCCCCGGATGGTGATGGTCACGATGCCTTCCTGGGTGGCTTCGGCTTGAGCCTGGGGCGTTGGGGTGCCTGCCGCGGGCGTGGGGGAAGTGGGGGTGGCTGCGGCTTCCCCGCCGGCGGGTTGGGCGGTCGGCGTGGGTGAGGGCGCCGTGGTGGGCGTTGGGGTCGCCTCCGCGCCGCCGGCGGTCATCGCGAGTTCACGCACGTAGAAGGCCAGGGTCAGGGCCTCCTGGCCCGAAAGGGGCGGGTTGACGTCGTGGACGCCTCCTTTGGGGTCCAGGATGGCCTGGGCCCAGGCCTCAGGCGACACGGTGGCCCAGCGCGCGGGGTCGGTCAGGTCTGGGGTGTTGTCGGGAGCCTGGGGGCCATCCCCCCGGGCCTGTGGGCCATGGCAACTCTGGCAGGAGACCTGATACCGCTGCCGGGCCGCTTCCCGTTCCTGGGGTGTGAGGGCCAGGGTGAAGAGGTAGGCCAGCACGTTCCACCGCTGCCGGTCGGAAAGGGAGCGACCAAAGGGCGGCATCTGGCGCTCCAGCCGGCCCTCGGTGACAATCTGGAACCATTCCAGGGCCGAGGCTTCTTGTTGGGTTTCCCGCGTGCCAATGGCGGAAGGGGGGATGGTCAGTTGGTTGGTCAGTTCCCCATCCCCCAGGCCCTGCGGCCCATGGCAGGAGGCACAACTCTGGGCATAGATGCTCGCGCCCTGGTTGGGGTCCAGGGGGTAGGTAGGG
>JALXBY010000350.1 GCA_026991215.1 Anaerolineales bacterium | reverse complement strand
GTGTACCCCGACGCAACGGCGGTCGCGGGGACCTCATCGTGGTGCTGAACGTGGAAATCCCCAAGCACCTCACGCCGGAACAGCGCCGCCTGTTCGAGCAACTGGCCGAGAGCATGGGCGTCCAGGTGCAGCCCCAAAGCAAAGGCCTGTGGGAACGGCTCAAAGAGTGGTTCACCCCCGGAACCCGAAGCAGTGGGTAGGCGAGCGGTCGGTGGTCCGCGGTCAGCGGTCGGCAGACAGCACCTGCCCACAGCCGACCGCCGTCTGCTCACCCCTGTACACGGTCTGCGTACACTCCCCGGTATTCGGGCGGCAGCAACCGGGCCAGGGTCAGCATGATTTGCTCTGTCACTTCCTGCAGGGCCTGACGGCGGTCCTGGCTTTGGGGTTGGGGGAAGAAGGGCTGTCCGACCCGTAACGTGAAATGAAGACGCCGGCCCCGCTTGAGCCGGGGGAACACGGCCCAGTTTTCGGTCCCGGTGATGGCCACGGGGACCACAGGGGCTTTGCTCTTCAGGGCCAGGTAAGCCGCGCCGGGCGTGCCGGTCTCCAGGCCCCCGATGAGGCTCTGGCGACCTTCCGGGGCCAGGCCCAGCACCCGACCCAGACGCAGGGCCTCCAGCGCGGCCTTGAGCGCGGCGCGGTCGGCCGTGCCCCGGTAGACCCAAATCACCCCATAGGCCTGGAGCAAGGCCCGGAGCCAGGGGCCTTCTTCCTGCAGGTGCTGGGAGGCCAGCACCTCAGGGCACCAGGGGAGTACACTCAGCAGCAACACCACGTCGGCATCCCCCAGGTGGTTGACCACCAAAAGCGCGGGGCCCTGCGGGGGCAGGTGTTCCAGACCTTCGACCTGGGTTTCGGTCAGGGCGTGCCGGGCCGCCCGGGCCAACAGCCACAGCGCGCGGCGGAAGAGCCGGCGGGCCAGGGTCAGGCGGGGCAGAGGCTGCGGCTCAGCACGGGGACGTAGCGCCCGCGGTTTGGGCGGCAGGTACCATCGGTAAATCTGGGGTGAGGGCCTGAGCGATGCGGATGCCTTCTGGGTCATCGTATACCCCTCGATAGGCCGGGGGCAGCAACGCGGCGATGCGGTACATGGCCAGGTCGGTGTTGTAGCGGCGGGCCTGCTTGCGAGGGAGGGGCCAGCGGTCCAGGGGCG
This sequence comes from Anaerolineales bacterium, assembly GCA_026991215.1. GTDB lineage: Bacteria > Chloroflexota > Anaerolineae > Anaerolineales > DRMV01 > S139-71. Next base: position 2,073 of record JALXBY010000350.1, on the reverse strand, counting down.
GCAGGCGGAAGGGCCGACCGATGCGCACCTCGACGCGTGGGCGTTGCAACCGCAGCGCGCGGCGCAGGGTTTCGTCCTCCGTCCCCACCAGGCCCACCGGCACGATGGGCACGCCCGCGGCCTCGGCCAGGTAAGCCAGCCCGGTCCAGGCCCGTTGCATGCCGGGGGTGTGGGAACGGGTGCCTTCCGGCGCCAGGGCCACCGGGTACCCCTGCTTGAGCACCCGCACGATGAAGTTCAGGAAGGCCCGGTCCGGCCGGCCCTTGTGGACCGGAATCGCACCGTAAAGGCGCACCAGTTGCCCCTGAATGGGCCGTTCGAACACGTAGGACGCGGCAATGGCCTCCAACCGGTACGGCCAGGCAGCCAGGAGGAAGGGCGGGTCCAGGATGGAGACGTGGTTGTAAATCACCAGATAGGGGGGCTTCTTGGGGATGTTCTCCCGGCCGGTGACCACGAAGCGGAACAGCGCGTGGAACAACGGCACGAAAACCACCCACAGGAAGGGCCGCAGCCACCGTCGCCATCCCAGGCGGTAGACCTCGGGGTAACGGTCCGTCACCGTTGCGCACCTCCGGGTTGTGGGTCGTACTCCCGAACCCAGGCCATCACTTGTTGAAACACCGCGTCCGGGTCCAGGTTGTCGGTGTAGAGGATGCGGGCGTCCTCGGCGGGCCGCAAAGGGGCCACGTCCCGGGAAGCGTCCAGCCGGTCCCGCCGGCGCATATCCTCCAGCACCTGTTCGAAGGTGACGTCAAAGCCCCTGGCCCGGGCCTCCTCGTAGCGACGGCGGGCCCGGGTCTCCAGGCTGGCATCCAGGTAGATTTTGAGGTCGGCCTCGGGCACGATGACCGTGCCAATATCCCGGCCCACAATCACGATGCGGCCCTGCAGGGCCAACCGGCGCTGGACCGCCTTCAAAGCCTGCCGCACACCGGGGTGGGCGGCCACCACGGAGACCCAGGCATCCACCTCGGGGGTGTAGAGGCGGTCGGTCACGTCCTGGCCGGCCAGCCAGATGCGGGTGGCCGCGGTCCTGGGGTCGGTGCGGAGTTCGACCTGAAGACGGCGGGCCAGTTCGCTGACCTGTTCCTCATCATGGGGGTCGATGCCGGCCTGCAACGCGGCCAGCGTGGTCACCCGGTAGAGCATCCCGGTGTCGAAAAAGGTATACCCCAACGCCTGGGCCAGCCGTCGGGCCAGGGTGGTCTTGCCCGAGGCGGCCGGCCCATCGATGGCAATGATTCGCGGATACGTCATGGCCTCCCTGCTCCATTTTGGGAAGTGCCCAACACCGTACTACTATAGGGAAGGGCTGTTGTGCCACAACGCCAGAGGACGATGCCCGCTGGCAGGGGAAGCAAAGTCTTGTGCCGTTCCGGGCAGGACAATGCCCACCCCCATCCCACCATAGCGTTTCGGCCCTGCTTGGGGAGCCAACATCCTGGCTACACGAAGCACGACGCGCCTTCCCCACCCACGCGGACCGCGCACCGCGGACTGCCAACCGCTACGGAAACACATCCTGCCGCACCCACAAGGCCACCTGGACCACCTGGGTCCGGGGCGCCTGTTGGTGCAGCCACCACAGCGCGCCTTCCCACCAGGCCTGGAAGGGCTGTACCCGCCGCTGCACCGTGAAGGTCGCGGCCCGGTAGTCCACTACGGGCAGCAGGGGGAAGTCCTGCCCTGCCGGGGCCACCAGAACTTCGGGGTACAGGTCGGGACGCTTGGGCGGCGTGGGCGTCCAGCGCACGGGCATCGCGCGCAGGGACCAGCGCCACAAGGGGGTATCCAGGGTGCTCCATCCCGGCAGGAACTCCGGCCGGCCGGTGCGCCACAGGGAAAGCTGCTGCCACGTCTCCAGCAAGGTGGTCATGCCCTGGGCCGTGACGTCCCGAAGCCACAGCCGTTCCTCCGGCGGGCCGTACACCCTGGCCCAACCCGCAGCCTGCAGGAACAGCAGGGCCAGGGCCGCGGCCAGGCGCGCGTGGTTCCCCACCACCTGGCCCGGCAGGGTACTTCGGGCCAGCAAGTAGCCCAACAGCATCACCCACACGGCCAGCACCACCA
>JALXBY010000349.1 GCA_026991215.1 Anaerolineales bacterium | reverse complement strand
GCCTGTGACCATGCTCCCCGAACTGGTACAGCACTGGCGCCGTGAAGAACGGGAAGCCCTGCGGCAACTCCGGGAAACCCTGATTCAACTCCAGGCCCAACCGGAGGACCGGGAGGCCCTGGACGCTTCCCTGATGCAACTGGACGACCTCTTCCTGGTGGTCGTGGTGGGCGAGTTCAACGCGGGCAAGAGCGCGCTCATCAACGCGCTGCTGGGCCATCGCTGGCTGACCGAAGGCGTGACCCCCACCACCACCCAGGTGCAAATCCTTCGCTATGGGCCGGAACCCCAGGACCGGCCCCTGGCCCCGGAACTGATGGAGCGCCTGCTGCCCGCGGCCATCCTCCAGGACCTGAGCATCGTGGACACCCCCGGCACCAACGCGGTCATCCGCCAGCACGAACTCCTCACCGAGCGCTTCATCCCCAGGGCCGACCTGGTCCTGTTCGTGACCTCGGCCGACCGGCCTTTCACCGAAAGCGAACGGGCCTTCATGGAGCGCATCCGGGCCTGGGGCAAGAAACTCCTCCTGGTGGTCAACAAAGTGGACCTGCTGGAAACCGACCGGGAGCGGGAAGAGGTGCGGAAATTCGTCCTGGAACAGGCCCGCCGGCTGCTGGAACTGGAACCGCCTTTGTTCCTGGTCAGCGCGAAGCGGGCCTTGCAGGGCCAGGACCCCGGCTTCGACCAATTGCGGGAGTACCTGCAGAAAACCCTGGACCAGAAGGAACGCCTGCGGCTGAAACTGCTCAACCCCCTGGGCGTGGGGATGCGCCTGGTGCGCACCTACAAGGCCCTGCTTTTGGAGCGCAAGACCCTGCTGGACGAGGACATGCAGGTCATCCGCCGGCTGGACGAGGTCATGGAGGTCTACCGCCGGGACGTGGAACAGGGGTTCGAACTGCGGATGATGGAGATGGACCGGCTGCTTTTGGAGATGGAATCCCGCGCCAACGCCTTCTTCGACGAAACCGTGCGCCTGGGCCGCATCTTCGACCTGGTCAACAAGAAGCGCATTCAGGCCGAGTTCAAGGAAAAGGTCATCCAAAACCTGCCGGAACTCCTGGAAGAGCGGGTGGAAAGCCTGATCGACTGGCTGGTGGAAAGCGAACTGCGGCAGTGGGAACTCCTGGTGGAAACGGTGACCAAACACCTGCGGCGGTACGAGAAGGACCTGCATCAACCCCTGCAGGCCCCCTTCTTCGCCCGGCGGGAGCACCTGGTGGGTCAACTGAAACGGCACGCCCAATCGGTGCTGGCCGGGTACAACAAAGAAGTGGAAGCCCAGCGGCTGGCCCAGAGCCTGCAGACCGCAGTGGCGGCCGTGGCCGCGTTCCAGGTTGGCGCGGTGGGCCTGGGCGCGGCCCTCACCGCAGTGGCCACCACCCTGACCGCGGACATCACCGGGGTGCTTGCCGCCAGCGCGATGGCGGCCCTGGGCCTGTTCATCATTCCCGCCAAGCGCCGCCGCGCGGCCAAAGAAGTGCGGGAAAAGGTCCAATCCCTGCGCCAGCAACTCGCGGACACCCTGCGCCGCCAATTCCAGCACGAAATCCAGCGCAGCATCGAACGCTTCCAGGACGCGCTCGCGCCCTTCACCCGCTTCGTGCGGGCTGAGTACGAACGGGTGTCCACCCTGTTGGAACAAATCGAAGCCGTGGAAAATCGGTTGCGTCGCCTCCAGGCCGAAATCGAGGCCTGGTAAGGTACCCTGGCTTTCCCTTTCCAGGAAGGGCGGCCATGCCCAAGACCATTCTGGTGGTGGACGACAAACCCGCGCTGCTGGACCTGCTGCGGGCGGCCCTGGAGAAAGAAGGCTACCGGGTCTACACCGCCCGCAACGGTGTGGAAGCCCTGGACCTGGCCCGCCGGCATCGGCCCGACCTCATCATCCTGGACATCATGATGCCGGAGATGGATGGGTACACCTTCCTCCAGCGCTACCGGCGGGAGGCCGATACCCCGGTCATCATCCTGACGGCCAAGGTGGAACCAGAGGACCGGGTCCTGGGCCTGGAACTGGGCGCGGACGATTACGTGACCAAGCCCTTCCACATGCGGGAACTGGTGGCCCGGGTCCGCGCGGTCCTCCGCCGGACCGAACGGGCGTTGCAACAGCAGGAGCGGTTGCAATTGGGCCCCATCACCCTGGACAAAGCCCAACGGCGGGTCTGGGTCCAGGGCCGGGAGGTTCACCTGACGCCCACGGAGTTCACCCTGCTGGCCACGCTGATGGAACATCCGGGCCGGGTGTACACCCGTGGGGAACTGCTGGCCCGCCTTTCCCCCGAGGCCTACTACGAAGGTTACGAACGCACCGTGGATTCCCACATCGCGCATCTGCGGGCTAAAATCGAACCCGACCCCAAGCACCCCCGCTATATCCTGACCGTGTACGGTGTAGGCTACCGCTTCGCGCCGCCGGATTGGATTGCCCGCTATGAGCAAGCAAACCCAGCATGACCCTTCAGGGAAGCCCCGGTTTCGGGGCCTGCCCTTTGCCCTGCTGCTGGCCCTGGCCTTGAGCGCAGTGGCGCTGATTGGCGTGGGCCTGACCGTCCTGGTGGTCCAGCGGGGCGTGACCGTCGCGCTGGCCCGCTTCCAGGTCCGCCGGCAGCAGGATATGCTGGTCCAGTGGCTGGCCCAGGCATATGCCCGGTACGGGTCATGGGACCAAATGGCCGAACTCCTTCAACAAGAGCACCGACTTCCGCACAACATTCGCAACATTCTGCAGCACCGCCGGTGGCTGCTGACCGACGCGCAGGGCCGGGTGGTGGCCGGCACCCTGAAGCAACCGCCCCGGAACTGGGAACGGGAACGGGTGCCCATCGAAGTCGGGGGGGAAGTAGTGGGCTGGCTGTGGGTGGCACCAGACGCCCGTACCCGCTTCGCGACCGCGGCAGAAGCCCTGTTCGAACGTCAGACCCGGCAGGCCGCGTGGGTGGCCGCGGTGGTGGGGCTTTTGGTGGCCATCCCGCTGGCCTTGGTGCTGGCCTACAGCCTCGCGCGGCCCCTCAAGCAACTCCTCCAGGGCCTGGACCGCATCGCGCAGGGGGAACTGGGGATTCAGGTCCCCGTCCCCAAATGGCAGCGGGAATGGGCGCATCTGACCGAATCCTTCAACGCGATGAGCCGCGCCCTGGCCCGGGCCGAACACCTGCGCAAACAGATGACCGCGGACCTGGCCCACGACCTGCGCACGCCCATCAGCGTGCTCATGGGCTAC
>JALXBY010000348.1 GCA_026991215.1 Anaerolineales bacterium | reverse complement strand
CCCCTACCCAGCCTGCCATAAAAGGCCAAAGTCTTTGCCACCGAAGGGCATCACACCCCAGGCGTTTCGGAAATATGTGGCCAACAGGCCCCGCCCATGGCCCATGGTACAATGGGGGTCCCGAAAAGGAGGTCCGTATGGATGCCCGTTCCTTGCGGCGGCTGATTCGTAGCAAGCGCCTGGGGGTGCTTTTACGGGATGCCCGGCTCGCCGCCGGAAAGACCCTCCGTGCCTGTGCCGAAGCCGTGGGCCTGACCACAAGCCGCCTTCGCGCCTACGAAGAAGGTCGGCAGGCCCCGACCCTGCCCGAACTGGCTGTTCTGGCCTACGTGCTGCGGGTGCCCATCGAACACTTCTGGGAAGAAGAGGTCTACACCGAGCGCGAAGCCCCGGCCAACGAGGTCCCGCTGGAAGAACTGTTCCGCGTCTACAACAAGCGCATCGCCGAACGGCTGCGGGAGGCCCGGGAAGCGCAGGGCCTCAGCCTCAAGGAGGTGGCGAAGCGCACCGGGATTTCGGTCTCCCGGCTCCGGCGTTACGAAAAGGGTGAAGTCGGCATCCCCATTCCGGAACTGGAGCAACTGGCCGAGGTGTTGGGCCTGCGCATGAGCGAACTCTGGAAGGAAGCCCCCGGCGTCCTGGGTGAATGGCTGGAACAGCAGCGGCGCATCCGGGGCTTTCTGGAACTCCCGCCGGACTTGCAGGAATTCGTCTCCCTTCCCCGGAACCGGCCGTACCTGGAAGTGGCCCAGCGGTTGAGCACCCTTTCGGTGGACCAACTCCGCGCCGTGGCCGAAGGTCTTCTGGAGATTACCCTATGAAGACCGACCCCGCGCATTGGGAGAAGCAGGGACGCCAGGCCTGGGAAGCGGGGGAACTCAGGCAGGCTGCTGAGGCCTTTGCCCGGGCCGCGGCCGCCTACCGTGCCCAGGGCGACGAGGTCGCCGCCTTGCGCATGGAGGGCAATCGGGCCGTGGCCCTGTTGTTTTTAAACCAGGTGGACGAAGCCCTATCCCTGCTTTCCCCCCTGCCCCAACAGTTGGAGGCGCTGCAGGCCCCCAGGGAAGCGGCCCTGGCCTGGGGTAACCTGGGCCTGGCCCTGGAGCGGGCCGGCCGCACGCGGGAGGCCCGGGAGGCTTACCTCCGGTCCCTGACTTTGATGCGCGCGTTCCCGAACATGACGGAGGAAAAGGCCGACGTCTACCGGGGCCTGGCCCGGCTGGCCTTCCGCCGCGGGCATGGGGTGCAGGCCCTGCGGATGATGGCCCGGGCCGTTTACCTGGCCCCGCGCAACCTGCTGGAACGCCTGATGATGTACGCGCTGCGACCCGTGGCCCCTGTCCTGTTCGAGGAGTCACAGCCATGACCCTGCGAAACCTGACCCGCCGCGCCCAAGCCGAGGACCTGGCTTCCATCCGGCAGTTGCTCTACCTGGGCAGCGCAGTGTATTACTACCCCGGCTGGGAAGCACCCGAACACTGGGTGCCCAACGCCAATGTGTGGGTGCTGACGCGCGGCTCCAGGGTCGATGCCGCCTTGGCCATCACCCACGAGGTGCCGGGGGTGGCCTGGTTGCGCCTTTTCGCGGTGCGTTCGGGCGTCGCGGTGCCGCGGGCCTGGGAACTTTTGTGGGCGCGGGCCGCTGCAGCCTTCCCGGAGCGCCGTGTGCAGGGGGTCTACGCCCTGGGCCTGGATTCCTGGATCGAGACCCATCTCCAACAACAGGGCTGGCACCCCATGCTGACGCTGCGTCAGTTGCTGTGGGAGGGCCGGGCCATGCCGCCCCTGCCCAGCCGTCGGGCGGACCTGAACATCCGGGTGGCCCGGCCCGCGGACCTGCCGGACCTGGCCAGGGTCAACGAGCGGGCCTTTGCCCGGCCCTGGCAGATTGGCAAGCGGGTGCTCCCCAAGGTGTTGCAAAGCGCCCTGCTCACGCTGGTGGCCGAGCATCAAGACCGGATTGTGGGGTACATCATGGCCATGGCTACTTCGCGTGGCGCGCACATCCCCAGTTTCGCGGTGCTGCCGGAACTGCAGGGCCAGGGCATCGGGCGGATGCTCCTGGGGGTCATGCTGCATCGGCTGTGGGTGTTGGGGTACCCCTGGGTCACCCTCAACACCCAGGAGGACAACCACGCGGCCCTGCACCTTTACCGCAGTTTTGGCTTCCGGGATACCGGGCAGCGGGTCCGGGTCTGGATGAAGCCCTGGGAACCCCAAGAAGCGCCGGTCATGGCCGAGCCTATGGCCAACGCGGTGATGCCCGGCTTCTGAACCTCCGTATACCCCAACGCCCCATGGAGATTTTCCTGGGCATTGACGTGGTGGAGATCCCCCGCATCGAGCGGGTGCTGGCCCGGTATGGGGCGCGCTTTCTGAACCGGGTGTTCACGCCGGGGGAACGGGAGGAAGCGGGGGGACGAGCGGCTTCCCTGGCGGCCCGCTTCGCGGCCAAGGAAGCCGCGGCCAAAGCCCTGGGCTGCGGCATCGGCCCGGTGGCCTGGCAGGAACTGGAAATCCGCTACGGCCCCCACAAGGCCCCCCGGTTGCTGCTCCATGGCCGGGCCGCGGCCCTGGCCCGTGAACTGGGGTGGCGTACCTGGCAGGTCAGCCTGAGCCATGAAGCCTGTTGCGCGGTGGCCGTGGTCGTGGCTCTGGGCCTTGCCAACGAGGGTTGAGGACGCGTTCGCGGGGGCCTTGCTTTTCTGCTTCCCCAAAAGCCGCTGGTGCGAACTTGAGGCCGGAGGGTGACATGTCCCTCCCCTATGTGGTGATGTTCGTGGGCGTGCTGGCCGTCTCCACCGCGGCGTTGTTCATCCGGTTCGCCCAGGTGGAAGTGCCCTCCGCGGTGATTGCCGCGTACAGGTTGGGGCTGGCCTCCCTGCTCCTTTTCCCCCTGTTCTGGCGACAGCGGCCCCGGCAGGCCCGGCTGAACCTGCGCACCTGGGCCTGGCTGGGCCTTTCGGGGCTTTTCCTGGCCGCCCACTTCCTGCTGTGGATTACTTCGTTGCAATACACCACGGTGGCCAGTTCGGTGGTCCTGGTGACCACGACGCCCCTGTGGGTGGCCCTGTTCTCCGCGCTGTGGCTGCGGGAGCCGCCCACACGCGGCATGACCCTGGGCCTGGCCCTGGCCTTCCTGGGCGGCGTGCTCATGGCCGTGGGGGATGCACAACAGGCCCCGCCCGCAGGTCGGCAGGCGGGGTCCCTGGCCGGCATCCCCATGACCTGGGTTGGGGATGGGCTGGCCCTGGCCGGGGCCTGGGCCGCGGCCGGGTATTTGCTCATCGGCCGGCATGTGCGTAGGCGGCTGCCCTTCACCGCGTACATCTTCACGGTGTACACCGCGGCCGCGCTCGTCACCTGGGTCGTGGTGTTGCTCTGGCGGCTCCCGGTGACGGGGTTTTCCCTGCAGGCCTATGGGTGGCTCCTCCTGCTGGCCCTGATTCCCCAGTTGGTGGGCCATTCTTCGTTCAACTGGGCGGTGCGGCGCCTGCCGGCCACCACCGTGGCCGCGACCCTGTTGGGGGAACCCGTGGGGGCCAGTCTGCTGGCCGCTGTGTTCCTGGGCGAAATCCCCGCGGCCCTGACCTTGGTTGGCGGCGGCGTGGTGCTGGTGGGGCTGTACATTCTGCTGCGGGCCACGCCCAGGGCCCTGACCGAAGAAGGGGCGTGAGGGGCCGGCGGCCCGTTTTCACACCCACAACAAGCGACGGCGCAGGGCCTCCTGAATGGCCTGGATGAGGTGGTGCAGGTCCTGCTCCCGGTGCACGAAGTCCAGGCCGGTCGTATCCAGGAGCAGCACGTCGTCCCGGTGGGCCGGGTTGAGGATGCGGTCGTACTCCTGCGCGAGGCGGGCCAGGTAGTTGGGGTCGATGTTGCGCTCGAAATCCCGGCCCCGGCGGGCGATGTGGTCCAGGATTTGCGATAGGGGCGCCCGCAGGTAGATGATGAGGTCCGGTTGGGGGAGTCGTTCGGCCAGCGCGGTATACAGGTCCCAGTACACGTCCCATTCATCCCCCTGCAGGTTGAGGCGGGCGAAAATCGGGTCCTTGAGCAGGGCGTAGTCGGCCACCACGGAGCGGCCCTGTTGCAGCAGGGGCTGCACCTGGCGGGCCAGCTGCCGGTAGCGGGTGACTAAGAAGAAAATCTGGGTAGGGAAGGCGTAGCGTTCCGGGTCCTGGTAGAAGCGGGCCAGGAAGGGGTTTTCGGTGACGGGTTCGTACAGGGCGTGCCACTGCATGTGGCGGGCCAGGCGCTGGGTCAGGGACGTTTTGCCCACGCCAATCACCCCTTCGACGGCCAGGTAAACGGGCCGTTGAAAACCGGCGTCTGGGGCCATGACGCTCCTCCCGCGGATGGGGGTGTTGCACTGCCGCCCAGTATACGCGACTCTGGAAAATCCTGCGGAACCCCCGCCCAGGCGCACGGTTATAATAGAAGGCAATTCCCGCCCAGGAGGGTGACCATGAGCGAGCAACGCGTTGGCTTTTGGGGCAAGGTCAAAAAGGCCGTGCTGGACTTCATCTACGGCATGGCCTCCCATGAAATGGCGCGGCAGGCCCTGAAGACCCGGGGCAGCATGGAGCACCTCTTCATCCTGATTACCATGGGCGACATGCTGGGCATCCCCATCCTGCCGCCCTACTACTCCCTGCGCCTGCTCCCCTATGTGGTGCCGCAAATCGCCACCTGGAAGCGCCGGATGCTGCGGGAGCGGGACCTGACCGACGCCCTGGCCTGAAGCCCCGCGGCCCGTGGGTGGCGACGCGGCGTCCATGGGGTTGTTTCCGTCCTTTCTGTCTTGATTTTCGATAACTTCAAGCCCCCTCCACGGCCTCCCATTCCCTCCGAAAAGGAGCGCACCATGGCCAAGACCAAACTGGCTCGCATGTTCGAGGAACACCCAGAGCGGCGGTACATCATGTACGGCGGCAAAGGCGGCCTGGGCAAGACCACCTTCTCGGCCGCGACCGGCTACTGGCTGGCCAAGCAGGGCTACAAGGTCCTGGTCTTCTCCGTAGACCCCCAGGCCTCCCTCTCCGACATCTTCCAGCAGGACATCTACGGCAAGGGCGCGGTGGAAATCATGCCCAACCTGTACGCCCAGGAAATCGACGCGGACACCCACATCAAGCAGTACCAGGAGGAAATCCGGCAGAAAATCCGGGACATGTACGGCTTCGACAAAATCCCGGATGAAATCGAATCCTACATCCAGGCCGCGGCCGCGGAGCCGGCCATGGAAGAATCGGCCATCTTCGACCAGGTGGTGGACATCGTGCTGGCCGGCGAGTACGACTACTACATCTACGACCTGGTGCCCCTGGGCCACGCGCTGTACTACCTGAGCATGGCCCACGTGTACGACCAGTGGATTACCAAAATCACCAAACTGCGGGAGGAGATGCAGGAATACGCACGCATGGCCGCCCACGTCATGCGGGATAAGGAACTGGAGGAGGACAAAATCCTGGAAGAGTTGCAGTACATCCGGGACCGTATCACCACCTCCTCCCGCATCCTGACCGACCGGGAGAAAACGGCCTTCTTCTTCGTGCTGGTGCCGGAAGAAATGGTGATTCGGGACACCAAGAAGGCCGCGGGCCTGTTCGCCAGGTTCCAGGTGCCCATCAGTGGGTACATCCTCAACCGCATCATCCCCAAAGAAGTGGCTACCAGCCCCAACGCGCCCCAGTACCTGCGCAACCGCTACGAGATGCAGCAGAAGTACCTCCAGGTCATCCGGCAGGAGTTCGGCGACGAAATCCTGGCCGAAGTCCCCGAACTGGAGCGGGACGTGACCGGCCTGGACATGATTGCCCGGGTGGCCGAATACCTGTTTGGTTCCTGACCTGTGGGCCTGTAGCGCCCCAATCCCGGAGAAAGGAGCGGAATCATGAGCAGCGTGACCGCGCTGAAGGTGCCCATTACGATTACCAAGACCTTCACCCAGTTCCTGGACGAGCATCCGGGGCTGCGGTACGTGTTCTTCGGCGGCAAGGGCGGCGTGGGCAAAACAGTGATGGCCGGTGCCGCGGCCGTGGGTCTGGCCCAGCGGGGGCACCGGGTGCTTCTCGCGTCCACCAACCCGGTGCACAGCCTCACCAGCATGCTGGACCAGGACGTCTTCGGCAAGCCCACACCGGTGGAGGGCGTGCCCAACCTCTGGGCCTACGAAATCGACACCAAGGACACCATCGAGCGGGCCAAGCAGGACATCCGGGAGAAAATCTCCTGGTTCCTCAAGTACGCGGACATCAAGGGTCGGGCCGACGAGTTCATCGAGGCCGCGACCATGAACCCGGCCTTCGAAGAATCAGCCATGTTCGAGAACATGATTGACCTCATCTTCAAGGACGAGTACGACGTGTACGTCTTCGACACCGCGCCCACGGCCAACGCCCGCCGGTTGCTGGGCATGTCCGCGGTCTACACCCTGTGGGTCAACAAGATGATTCAAAGCCGGGAGGAAGCCCGCCGGCTGCGGGCGCAACTTTCCTACTCCAAGGAAGCCGTGCAGGAAAAGGACCCCCTGCTGGATTACCTGGTCACCTTCGAGGACCGCATCAAGCGGGCCAAGGCCCTGCTCACCGACCCCGAGAAGACCGCGTTCTTCTTCGTGACCCTGCCCGAAGCCCTGCCCATCGCGGTCATCCGCCGGTTCATCAACTGGTTCAACGAGTTCGGCATCCCGGTCGGGGGCGTGGTGGTGAACATGTACCTGGACCCGGACGCGGTGGCCGAAGACGCGGACGAGTTCGTGCGCAACCGGGTGCAGATGCAGCAGCGCTACATGAAGGAAATCGAAAACCTCTTCGGCCCCCTGGTGCGCGCGGTGGTGCCTCTGTTCGAGACCGAGGTCAAAGGCGTGGAGATGCTCAAGCGCACCGCGGCCTACCTCCTGGCGTAGGCGGCGGGCCAACGCGTTTCTTGCATTCCACTAAGGGCGGTATATTGCCTGCCATGTAAACTTGGCGGTGGTCAGGGGAAGGTGCGGCGGCACCTTCCCCAAGTCATCTTCACAACAGGGAGGACGTCTGATGACCTTCTGGGACCTGTTCTGGCTCTTTTTCATCCTGGCTTCCCTACAGCCGGTGATGCGGCAGCGGATGCTGGAAATGGCCCGCATGCGGGCCATCCGCGCCCTGGAGCGCAAACGGGGCAGCCGGGTCATCGCCATGATTCACCGGCAGGAGACCTTCTCCTTCCTCGGCATCCCCCTGGCCCGGTTCATCGACATCCACGATTCCGAACAGGTGCTGCGGGCCATCAAACTCACCGACCCCAAGGTGCCCATTGACCTGATTCTGCACACGCCCGGCGGGTTGGTGCTGGCCGCGGGCCAGATTGCCAAGGCCATCAAGCGCCATCCGGCCAAGGTGACCGTGTTCGTGCCCCATTATGCGATGTCCGGCGGCACCCTGATTGCCCTGGCCGCGGACGAAATCGTCATGGACCCCAACGCGGTGCTGGGGCCGGTGGACCCGCAACTGGGCCAGTGGCCGGCCGCGTCCATCCTGCGGGTGGTGGAACAGAAGGACCCCAACGAGGTGGAGGACCAGACCCTCATCCTGGCCGACGTGGGCCGCAAGGCCATCGACCAGGTCAAGGCCCTGGTGGTGGAACTCCTGGAGGGCAAGATGCCCCAGGACAAGGCCGAGGCCCTGGCCGAGAAACTGGCCACCGGCACCTGGACCCACGACTACCCCATCTTTGCGGAAGAGGCCAAAGCGCTGGGCCTCCCGGTGTCCACGGAGATGCCCCCGGAGGTCTATCAACTCATGAGCCTGTACCCCCAGCCTGGCCAGCTGCGGCCCTCGGTGCAGTACATCCCCACGCCGTATCACCTGCCCAACCGGGGCAACCACAACCTGGTGAGCGCCTGGCTCTCCCGTTTCATGCCGCGGGTGTGATGGGGAAATCAAAAGGCACGGCCCGCCGCGAAGCGGGCTGCGCCTGTGCAGTGAACGAAGACGCCCCGGGTGCAGAAAGCCCGGGGCGTTGTGCTTTTCCAGTACGGTCAGGCCTGGCTCAGGCGGCCTTTTGTGGCGACCGGCCGTTGTTGTTCTTGGCAGGCAGCAGGCCCAGGCGGCCCAGCCAGCGTTGCAGGCCGTGCTGCAGGGGCAGATAACGCTTGACCATGAGCACGTCCAGGTCGGCTTCCTCGGCCACTTTCTGGGGGATGGTGCCAAAGAGGGTCCGTTTGAGCAGGCCTTCTTCCGAAGCGCCCAGGACGATTTGGTCGAATTCGTGCTCCTTCGCGTACGCGAGGATGTCGTGCACGATGTCGTTTTCGCCCACAATCACCCGCAGCTCGATGGGCCACGGGTACTGCTGCAACATGGCCAGGAGTTCGGCCTGCACCTTCTGGGCCTCTTCCGGCGAGGCTTCCCGGGGCAGCACGTGCAGGGCCACGATGTCGGTCTGGGCCTGTTCCATTTCCTTGCGCACCGCGGCCTGGGCCAGAGCCACCTCCAGGGCCAGGGAGACGTGGGGCCCGCCTGCAACCGGCACCAGGATGCGCTTGGGCAGGGTGTACTCCCGCAGCAGCCGGGCCACCACCAGGTTACAGGGCGGGTTCAGGGAAAGTTCGTCCACCACATCGCCCAGCATGGCCTCGGGGCTGGTGGGCGGCGCCAGCCAGCTGAGGAGGAGCAGGTTGGCCTCCCGTTCCCTCACGGCCTGGACCAGGGAGTCCACAATTTCCCGGCCCAGGCGCAATTGGGTACGCACCGGCACGTCGAAGGCCTTGCCGGTCTTGACCACCTCTTCCAGCAAGGGCCGGGCCTGTTTGAGGAACGCCCGGCCATGGCTCAGGCTCAGGGGCCGGGGGACGCGAATCACGTGGACCGCGAACACTTCGCCTTCGTAATAGCGGGCCAGCACCGCAGCCAGTTTGCCCACCTCCCGGGCTTCGTCCACGCGAGCCACCGGGAGCATGACCGTGTACTGGCGGCCCGGGGTAATGGCTTCCTCCAAGAGGACGGTATCCAATTGTTCCCGTACTGCGGCCCGGCGGCCCCAACGATGGTACACGCCAACGCCCAACGCGAACCAGGCCAGGGTGACGTACCAGGCAATGGGGCTGGCCCGGAACAGGTCCACGGCCAGCAGCGCCTGGGCCGCGGTCGCGAAGATGGGCACCCAGGGCACCAGGGGCACCTTGAACGGCCGTGGGAGGTCCGGGTGGGTCTTGCGCAGGCGAATCAGGGTGATGTTGGTCAGGAGGAAGAGGATGAGGAAGGTCAGGGACGCGCCGCTGGCCACGTCGGCAATGGGCAGCGTGACGGCCATGAAGATGATGAGGATGCCGCTGAAGAGGATGGCGATGTGGGGCGTGCGGGTGCGGGGGTGCACCCGGCCGAAGATGCGGGGCAGGTCCCCGCCCCGACCCATGGCGAAGGACACCCGGGAGCTGGAGTATACGGTCGCGTTCAGGGCCGAGGTGGTGGAGGCCAGGCCGCCGATGATCATGACCAGGGTGCCATAGGGCATGACCCGCTCGGCCATGCGAATCATGGCCCGCTCGCCTTCCCGGCCCAGGTAGACCCAGCTGGGCAGGCCGTCGGTCATATCCGGGGTCAGGGCGCCCACCGAGACGAAGGCCACCAACAGGTAAATGCTCACCACAATCGCGATGGAAAGGAAGATGGCCCGGGGCAGGTTTTTCTCAGGCTCCACCAGTTCCTCGCCGCTCTGGGCGATGATTTCATACCCCTCAAAGGCCACGAAGGTCAGGCCCATGGCCGTGAGCACACCGGCCAGGCCATTGGGGAAGGGATTGTCCAGGAAGTAGCGGGGCCATTCGGGGTTGCCCAACATCAGCCGCAGGCCAAAGGCCGAGACGGTCAACAACACTACGATTTTGAGGATGGTGATGAAGTTGCCCACCGTACCGGTTTCCGAGGCCCCGCGGAAGTTGATGTACATGAAGAGCAACGCCACCAAGACCGTGGTGATTTTCACGGCCCATTGTTCGACGCTCAGCCCCAGGAAGATGGGTTCGGTGCCCAGGTGCACGCCGGCCCACTTGAGCAGTTCCACGAAGAAGGTGCCGAAGATGACGGCATACAGGCTGCAGGCCACCGAGTGGCTGAACCAGGAAATCCATCCCGCGAAGAAGCCCCAGAAGCGGGAGAGGCCTTCCCGGACCCAGAGATACCCCCCGCCGGCTTCGGGAATGGCCGCGCCCAGTTCCGCGTACGTCAGCCCGGTCAGCGACGTAATGAACCCGTTGAGGATGAAGGCCACCAGAAGGCCAACCGGGCCCGCCTCCCCTGCAGCCAGGCCGGTCAGGCCGAAGATGCCCGCGCCAATCATGGCGCCGACGCCAATCATGGTCACATCCAGCAGGCCCAACCCCCGGCTGAGGGTGACCTCCATGGACCCACGTGCGGACGAAGCATGCATGACTTCAGCCTCCGAAACAAAAACTCCTCCCGCACGTCCTCTGGTACGGGAGTGCGCCCGCGACCAAACACGGGTTATTGTACCCGCCCCCTTTTCCCGGTTCCAGCAGCGGCGAAGCCTGTCGCATACCCATATCTCGCGCGCGGTGGGTTGGCGTCGGGGGCCACGTGGGCTGGGGCAACAGGTATGATGTCGAGACACGGTTCGTGCATCGGACAGACCGATGCGGAACGGCAGGCCGGGGA
>JALXBY010000347.1 GCA_026991215.1 Anaerolineales bacterium | reverse complement strand
GTTGGAACCCCGCCTGACGCCGGACCGGGTGGAAACCCTCCCCTTGGTGGACGTGCACGAAGCCCTGGGCTTCGTTTTCGAGACGGTGCGCCGGGTACGGCTTGAAGCCCCCCAAACGCCCCTTATCGGCTTTGCCGGCGCGCCCTTCACCGTGGCTTCTTACGCCATCGAGGGCGGGAGTTCCCGCCATTACGTCGAGACCAAACGCTGGATGTACCACCATCCCCAGGCCTGGGATGCCCTCATGAAGCGGCTGGTCCGTGTCACGCTGGATTACCTCAAGGCCCAGATCGACGCCGGCGCGCAGGCAGTGCAAATCTTCGACAGTTGGGCCGGTGCCCTGAGCCCTGGGGACTATGCCCGTTATGTGAAACCCCACGTCCAGGCCCTGCTGCGGGGATTGCAAGCGACGGGCGTCCCTCGAATTTACTTTTCCACCGGCACCGCAGGCCTGCTGCCCCTTTTCCAGGACCTGGATGCGGAGGTCATCGGCGTGGACTGGCGGGTACCCCTGGCCGCGGCCTGGGAGGCGGTCGGACGCCACCACGCCATCCAGGGGAATCTGGACCCAGTGGCCCTGCTGGCCCCACGGGAGGTACTGGCCCGCCAGGTGGACGCGGTGCTTGCAGAAGCCCAAGGCCAGCCAGGCCACATCTTCAACCTGGGCCACGGCGTGCTTCCCGAAACCGACCCAGACCAGGTGGCCTTTGTGGCGGAATATGTGCATGAGCGGAGCAGTGGGCAGGCAGCAGGGAGCAGTGAGTAGTCAGCGGTCAGCAGGTAGGCAGCGGGAAGGGGCGGCGGGAGAACAAGAAAAGGGCCTCCGGGTTTTCCTCGGAGGCCCAGGGATAGACGCGCTCGAAGCAGCCCATCGGGGTTTAGATGAACACGATTTGCGCGCCCTCGGTCATCTCGATGAAGTCCGTCGCGGTGACGATGTCGTCCACGATGTCCAGGAAGTCTTCTTTCTTGAGGCCCGCCATGTCCACGGTCATCTTGCAGGCGTAGAGTTTGGCGCCCGCGTCGTGGAGCATTTCCAGCATCTCCCGCACGGGGGGCACGTCCATCTGCTTCATCTTGCCCTTCATGAGCGCGGTGGCGACCGCGGTCATGCCCGGCAGCACACCGACCAGCTGGGGAATCCCCACATCGAAGGGGAAGCCCATCATGCCGGTGCGCATGCTCGCGTTGCCCACGGGCGGCAGGCCCAGTTTGTCCACCCGGTCCTTGCGAATCAGGTCCAGACCCCAGAAAGTGAAGAAGATGGTCACGTCCACACCCACGCCCAGGGCCGCCCAGCCCATGATGAGCGCGGGGTAGGCCATGTCCAGGTTCCCCTTGGAGCAGATGAAGGCCATCTTTCGGGTCGTCTCGGCCATCGGGCACCTCCTTTGCCGCAGTCCGCGGTCGGTGCGCGGTCCGCTGTGTGCACGGTGGGCTGTGCGCGGGGGCGACGGTCACCTTAACCCTCGCCCCCGCGACCTATGGTTCGATTAGATGCAGCCCGCGGGCTTGGGCACGCCCGCGATGCGGGCCACCTTCTTGGCCGGCCCGCCGGGGAAGAGTTTGAACAACTCCTTGGTGGGTACGCCCGAACCCGTGGTAATCTGCCGGATGGTGGGGGACTGCCCCCGCTCCTCGTAGAACTTCCGCACGAAGTTGATGACCTCCCAGTGCCGGTCGGTCAGTTCGATGCCTTCTTCCTTGGCGAAGGCCTCGGCGATTTCGGGCGTCCAATCCTGCGGGTTGACCAGGTAACCCTCGGCATCGACTTCGACTTGCAGGGCGCCAATCGCACGCACGGGCATGATTCACCTCCTGTGGGTTTGGGGTTTCAGGAACCGTTCTTCGGGGCCGCGGCGGCCTGGGCGCTGCCGTTCCCCAAGGCTTTGAGCAGGTACAGGCCCAGGGCCAGGCCACGGCGTACGTCGGGATCTCGCATCATCTGCAGCAGGCGCCAGGTGGAAGGCGGCTGCTCTTGCGCCTGCCGGGCCTGCTCCAGCGCGCTCAGCAGTGCGGCGCGCAGCCGCTGCAGGTCTTCAGGCCGGATGTGGGTCACAAGGGCGTCCAGGGTCTGGGCCAGCTCCTTCAGCAGGGCGAAGTAACCCTTCTTTTCCAGCTCGTCCAGTTTGTTGATGGCCAGGAGGGAAGCATCGTGGACCACGGGGCCCAGATCGTGGAGCAGGTCGTGGAGGGTCTCCAGTTCCTGCAGGAGCTGGTCCAGAAGCCGCGCGCTGCGCAGGAAGCGCAGGAGCAGGCGCCAGAGGTCTTCCAATTGTACATAGGGGCTGAGTTCTTCCAACTGCTCCACGGCCATCAGGTAGAGGCTCTCCATGACCGGGGCCAGGTCCCGTCCCAGGTCGGTCCACAGTTCCCGCTGCTGCCGGAGTTCTTCCATCTCCCGGCTCAGGAAGTCCACCTGCTCGACCAGGCGGTCCAGTTTGGCGTGCAGCGCCTCCAGGGAGGCGTCGGTGTGCTGTTCAAGGGTCGTGGTCATGAGGGTTTCCGCCATGGCTCGCCTCCTGGTTCAGGCCCATTTCCCGGCCATCATCATCTGCGCGGGGATGGGCAGACGCCGGCCCTTCATGAGCACGTGCCAGTACAGGGTCCGGAAGAGCATCTTGCCCCAATGGTTGACCACGCTTTCCTGAAGCAGGGAGAAGGGACCCAACCCCGGCAGCGGGAACTTGCCCGGCAGCGGTTCCACCTCGTAGTTGAAGTCAATCAGGAACCCCTTGCCGAAGCCGGATTCGATGTAACAGTTGGCATGACCGTCGAAGGTGGGCAGCATCTCCATCCCTTCGATGTAGCGGAGGAAGTTGGGCACGAAGGCATCCACCATGAAGTGGGCCACGGAACCGGCCTTGGAGGTAGGCACGTCGGTGGCATCCCCCAGCACGAAGACGTCTTCCAGTTCCTTGGCCTTGAGGGTGTGGGGGTCGGTGGGCACGTAGTTGAGTTCGTCGCCGATGCCGGAGCGGGCGATGGCGTCGCTGCCCTTGTTGAGCGGGATGGTCACCAACAGGTCGAAGGGTTCCTCCCGTTCGTCGTAAGAGACGATGACCTTGCGTTCCGGGTCCACCCGTTCGATGTAGTAATCGGTGACCAGGTGGATGCCCCGGTCCTCCAGCATGTGGCCCAGCACCTGGGAAGCCCGCGGCTTGGTGAACGCGCCCGGCAGCGGGGTCACGTAGACGATTTCGGTCTTCTGCCGGAGGCCGTTCTCCCGCAGGTACCAGTCGGCCAGGAAGATGAACTCCAGGGGGGCCACCGGGCACTTGATGGGCATGTCCACGATGTTGAGGACCAGGCGACCGCCCTCCCAGGTGCGCAGCCGGCGGGCCAGGCGCACCGCGCCTTCCAGCGTGTAGAAGTCGAAGATGTCCTTGTACCAGAGGCCGCCGTCTTTCATGCCCGGCGTCTCTTCGGGCCGGGGCGAAGTGCCCGTGGCGATGATGAGGAAGTCGTAGGAGATGTAGCGGCCGCCATCGGCTTTGATGCGCACCCGCTTCTTATCGGGTTCGATGACGTCGATTTCCGAGAGCACGAACTCGACGCCGGGGGCGAAGAAACTGCGGCGGGGCTTGATGACGTCCTGCTTCTTGTAGATGCCGAAGGGGATGAAGAGGAACCCCGGCTGGTAGTAGTGGACGCGACCCTGGTCCACCACGATGATGCGCCATTCGTTCAAGTCGAGTTCCTGGGCCAGCCGGTTGGCGGCCATGGTGCCGGCCGTACCACCACCGAGGATAAGCAGGGTTTTGGCCATGGTTCATGCCTCCTTGGAAGAATTTGCCTTTTGCTGGGACGCCGTGTTCGTGTGAGGACGGTGCAGGTGATAGCGGCCAGGGTCCTCGCCTTCCCGGAAGCCGGAGAGCACGAAGAGCGCGTTGGTCACGGTGTTGCCGGCGTTGCGCCAGCGGTGCTGCAGCCGGGCCGCGAAGAGCAGGGAATCCCCCGGCTCCAGCAGGTACTTGCGGCCTTCGACTTCGTACTCCAGCAGCCCCCGCAGGCAGATGACGAACTCGTGGCCGGTATGGACCATGGGGAAAGGTCCGCTGTGCGCGCCGGTCTCCAGGGTGAGGAAGAAGGGTTCGACCCGGCCGGTGAAGCGCTCGCCGCCCAGTCCTTCCCACAGGCCCCGGGCAAAGGGGACCCGGGTCCGCTCCTCTGCCTTGATGAAGACCACGTCGTGCTTCTCGGCCTCCACCTGGAAGAAGGCGGTGATGGGGACCTGCAGAGCGTCGGCCAGGCGGTAGAGGGTGCTCACAGAAGGCGAGGTCTTCCCGCGTTCGATCATGCTCAGGGCGTTTGGGGAAAGCCCGCTGGCCCGGGCCAGGGCCCGCAGGGAAAGGCCCCGGGCCTTTCGCAAGGACCGCAACCGCAGACCGATATCGATGGAGGGGGCTTCTCGTTCGTACATGGGCGTGGCTCCGTCCAAAGGAGTTGTCACGTGTCCCGCAATGTTCCTGTACGCTTCACACTCTAAATATGGGAAGACGGGGTGTTTTCGTAAGTTGACGAATGTCACGCAAAGCCTATGGGCATCCCCCATGTGACCTTCATCGACGCAAAACGCTGTACCCGTTGGGTACAGTGGTTGAAATTTGAAAAATATGCGGAATCCCCGGCCTTGACCTGGCCCGGGCTCCTACTACAATAGAAGTGCCTTGCCGGAGTGGCGGAACTGGAAGACGCGGGGGACTCAAAATCCCCTGGGGTTAACGCCCCGTGTGGGTTCGACTCCCACCTCCGGCATCGCGGCGGCCCAAAAAGCCGCCGCTTCTTTTTCCCAAATGCAGCGGCCCGTGAACTTCGCTTCCCCAGGAGGAAACACCCATGCCCCTCTACACCCGTGAAACTCTGGAGCACCTGGAGGAGCAGACCCTGGCGCCTTACGCGGTCAAAAGCGCGGCCTCCCGGGGCCGGCAGTACCCGGAGCCGGAATCTCGTTTGCGCACCGCGTTTCAGCGGGACCGGGACCGCATCCTGCACACCACGGCCTTCCGCCGGTTGGAGTACAAAACCCAGGTTTTCATCATCTACGAAGGGGACTACTACCGCACCCGCCTCACCCATACCCTGGAAGTGGCCCAAATCGGCCGTACCATCGCCCGGGCCCTGGGCCTGAACGAGACCCTTACCGAAGCCATCTGCCTGGCCCACGACCTGGGTCACCCGCCCTTTGGCCACGCGGGCGAGCACGCCCTCAACGAACTCATGGCCGATTACGGCGGCTTCAACCACAATTACCACGCGTACCGCATCGTCACCCAGCTGGAGCGCCGTTACCCCGACTTCCCCGGCCTCAACCTGACCTGGGAGGTGCGGGAGGGCCTGGTCAAGCACGAAACCGAGTACGACGTGCCCGTGGCCCATGAGTACGAGCCAGAACTCCGCCCCACCCTGGAGGCCCAGGTGGCCAACGTGGCCGACGAACTCACCTACACGGCCCACGACCTGGACGACGGCCTGCGCTCCGGCCTGATTACCCCGGATATGCTCGACGGCATCGCCCTTTGGGACCGCCTGCGGGAACACATCGGCTGGACCTCCGGGCCCATGGACGACCTCATCCGGCACCACCTGATTCGGGAACTCATCGGACTTGAAGTGGAAGACGTGGTGCAGACGTCCATCCGAAACATCGAACAGGCCGGCATCCAAAGCGTGGAGGACGCCCGGAAGTACCCGGCCCCCCTGATTCACCACAGCCCGGAGATGCAGCGCATGAACCGGGAACTCAAGGACTTCCTGCGGGAAAACCTGTATTATCATCCCTACATATTGCGCATGGCCCTCCGGGCTCGACGGGTGGTCCGCACGCTGTTCGAAGCCTACGTTTCCAACCCGGCCATCCTGCCCAAGCACATCCAGGCCCGCATCCCGGAGTACGGCCTGTACCAGACGGTGTGCGACTACATCGCGGGCATGACCGACCGTTTCGCGCTCAAGGAATACCGCTCGCTCAGCCCCACCGGGGACGGCTTCCTCCTGATTTGAAGGCCAACCCAACAGGAGACGACGCATGGACTTGCGGTCGCGCCTGGCCCCGAAGTTGCAGCGGCTTTCGCCCGAAGTGCGGGAAGTGCTCGAAGCCTTGATTGCAGAAATCGAAGGGCAACAGGGGGGAACCACAGGCCCGGGAACGTCCGCCGAGCCTTCCCCCAAACCCCAGCACGACGACGGTCGGGGTTCCCAAACGCGCATCGTCCTGGTGACCGGTGCGGCCCAGGGCATTGGCCTGGCCACGGTGCGGCTCTTTTTGGAAGAGGGCTGGACCGTGGTGGGCTGGGACGTGCGGCCCATCCCCCTGGAACCTTCCGAAACCTTCTGGCCCATGCAGGTGGACGTGGCCCAGCCCGACCAGGTGGCCCAGGCCATGGACGCGGTGGGCCAACGCTTTGGCCGGCTGGACGCGCTGGTCAACAACGCGGCCGTGCAAATCACTGGCCCCCTGGTGGAAACCACGCCCGAAGCATGGGACCGGCTGATGGCGGTCAACCTGAAGGGCGTATACCTGGTGGCCCGGGCGGCCTACCCCTGGCTCAGGGCCGCGGGCCGGGCCGCGGTGGTCAACGTGGCCTCGGTGCACGCCCTGGCGACTTCGGCCCACATTGGGGCCTACGCCGCGAGCAAGGGCGGCGTCCTGGCCCTAACCCGGGCCATGGCCATCGAATGGGCGCCGGAAATCCGGGTCAACGCGGTGTTGCCGGGTGCAGTGGATACCCCCATGCTCCGGGCCGGGCTGCAGCGGGGCCACTTCACCGGGGAAGATGTGGAGGCCCGGATGCAGGCCCTGGCCCGCCGCACCGTGGCCCAACGGGTGGCCCGGCCGGAAGAAATCGCGCAGGCCATCCTGTTCCTGGCCGACCATCGCCGCTCTTCCTTCATCTATGGCCATGGCCTGGTGGTGGACGGCGGCGCGACCATTCGCCTGAGCACGGAGTAAAGCCATGCCCGAAGGGTGGTTGACCTGGCTCAAACGCGCGGTCCCCGAACCCTGGCGCTCCTGGGCCGCGCGCGTGTACAGCACCCTGCGCTGGCTTCCCCAATGGCCGCTGGCCTACCTGCACCCCTGGCGGCGGGAAAGCCTCCGCCGTCTGGCCATGTTCCGGGACAGGCACCGGGGGGAACGGGCCTTCATCCTGGGGAACGGCCCCAGCCTGGCCCGCACCGACGTGTCCAAACTTCGGGGGGAGGTCACCTTCGGCCTGAACCGGGTGTACCTGGCCTTCCCCGAATGGGGTTTCCACACCACCTATTTGGTTTCGGTCAACGACCTGGTCATCCAGCAATGCGCCCAGGATTTCCGCCGCCTGCCCATGTGGAAGTTCTTCACCTGGCGGGCCCGCCGGTGGATTCCCCTGGACGACCGGACCGTGTTCCTCTTCACCACGCACATGGGCCCCACCTTCGCCACCGACGCGCGCGGGCGGCTCTGGGAAGGGGCCACGGTCACGTATGTGGCCCTGCAACTGGCCTATCACATGGGGTTCGACGAGGTCATCCTCATCGGGGTGGACCACAACTTCGCGACCCAGGGCCCGCCCAACCAAACCGTGGTCTCCCAGGGCGAGGACCCCAACCACTTCCATCCCCAGTACTTCGGTCCGGGCTTTCGCTGGCAACTGCCCGACCTGGTCACGTCGGAACAGGCCTACCGCATGGCGCGGACGGCCTTCGAGCGGGCCGGCCGGCGGGTGCTGGACGCGACCATCGACGGCAAACTCCAGGTTTTCCCCAAGGTGGACTACGACAGCCTCTTCACCCCGGCGGAAGCAGCCTCGACCGCGGCGGCCCGCATGGACCACCTTCCCCAAAACACCCTCTGAGGAGGCCAAAATGTGCGGAATCGTTGGCTATATCGGCCCCAAAGAGGCGGCGCCCCTGCTGCTCAACGGGTTGAAGCGTCTGGAATACCGGGGGTACGACTCGGCCGGCATCGCGGTGTTGCATGATGGACGCATCCAGGTGCGGCGCAAGGCGGGCAAACTCAGCGTGCTGGCCGAATTAGTGCAGCAGGCCCCGCCCAGGGGCACGGTGGGCATCGGCCACACCCGTTGGGCCACCCACGGTGAACCCACCGATTACAACGCGCACCCCCACACGAACCCCCAGGGCACCCTGGCCGTGGTCCACAACGGCATCGTGGAGAACTTCCTGGCCCTGCGGGAGGAACTGGCCGAAGAAGGTGTGGAATTCCGGTCCGATACGGATACCGAGGTCATCGTGCACCTTATCGACCGCTTCCTGGCCGCGGGGCACCCCTTTGAGGAGGCGGTGCGCCAGGCCCTGAAACTCATCGAAGGCTCCAACGCGGTGGTGGTGCTCTATGCGCGGGAACCCGACAAACTGGTCACCGCGCGGCTGGGCAATGCCGGCGGCATCGTCATCGGGTACGGGGAGGACGAGATGTTCGTGGCCTCGGACCTGCCCGCGCTGCTGGAGCACACCCGCCAGGTCACCTTCCTGGAACCGGGCCAGATGGCCGTGGTCACCCAGCACGCGGTGCAACTCTACGACCTGGAGGGCCGTCCCCTGCCGGTGCAGGTGACCACCGTCCCCTGGGACCCGGCCTCGGCCGAAAAGGGGCCTTACCGCCACTTCATGTTGAAGGAAATTCACGAACAGCCCGCCGCGCTGCAGGCGACCATGGCCGGCCGGGTCAACTTCCGCACCGGGGAAATCACCTTCACCCACCTCAACCTGGACCCGGACTTCGTGCAGCGGCTCAAGAAAATCCACATGACGGCCTGCGGCACCGCGTATCACACTACCTTGGTGGGTAAGGTGCTGGTCGAACGGCTGGCCCGCATCCCCGTGGAGACCATGATTGCCTCCGAGTTCCGCTACGCGGACCCCATTGTGGACGAAGACATGGTGGTGCTGGCCGTTTCCCAATCTGGGGAAACCGCGGACACCCTGGCCGCCATGTACGAAGGCAAGCAACGGGGCGCGACCCTGTGGGCCATCGTGAACGTCATCGGCTCCCAGGCCATGCGGATTGCCGATGGGTACATCTCCATGCAGGTGGGGCCGGAAATCAGCGTGGCTTCCACCAAGGCCTACACCGCGCCCCTGGTGGACCTGTACATGCTGGCCGTGCAACTGGCCTACCTGCGGGGGCGCATCTCCGCCCAGGAGCGCTGGGAACTGGTGCAACCCCTGCAGCGCCTGCCGGGCTGGGTGGAGCAGGTACTGGCCCAGGAGGAGGCCATCCAGCAGGCGGCCCGCAAGTACATGAAGATGACGAACACCCTGTACCTGGGCCGGGGCATCCACATGGCCACGGCCTACGAGGGGGCCTTGAAACTCAAGGAGATTTCCTACATCCACGCGGAAGGGTACCCGGCCGGGGAGATGAAGCACGGCCCCATCGCGCTGCTGGACGAAGACATGCCCGTGGTGGCCATCGTGCCGCGCGACCCGTGGTACGAGAAGATGATCAGCCAGGTGGAACAGGCCAAGGCCCGGGGCGCGCCGGTGATTGCCGTGGCCACCCAGGGCGACGAACGCATCGCGGCCCTGGCCGACGAGGTGTTCTGGATTCCCGACGTGCCCTGGATGCTCAGCCCGGTGGTTGCGGTGGTGCCGCTGCAACTGTTTGCCTACCACATCGCGGCCCTGCGCGGGCTGGACGTGGACCAACCCCGGAACCTGGCCAAATCGGTGACGGTGGAGTAAGTCGGCGGTCAGCAGTGAGCAGACAGCCGACTGCCGACCGCCGACTGCGGACTGCTGATGGCCGACCGCCGACTGCCGATGGCCACCCAGGAGGTACGCCCATGTCCCAACAGCCCGCGCCCCCCATCACGCCCGAAGAGGCCCGGCAGGCCCTGGAACTCATCGAGCGCACCGGCCGGCAGATGCGCCGCCTGGCCGCATATGGTGGCATGCCCTATTTCCTCATCGTCTGGGGTATCGTGTGGGTGGTGGGGTTCTCGGCGAATTATTTCGTCTCAGACCCCAGCACCCGGGGCACGATTTGGATGGTGCTGGACGCCCTGGGCCTGTTGGGTACCGCGTACGTCGTCTGGCACATCCATAAGCGCGGGGTCCACTGGCCCATGGGTGCTACGGTGGGTTGGTTTTGGTTCGCCTGGATGGTATACGGCGCGCTGTTCGTACACTTCGCCCAGGCCCGGGGCACCCAATTGAGCATGTTGATTTCCCTGTGGGTGATGTTCGGGTACGTGGTCAGCGGCCTGTTCTACCGCAGCCGTGTGCTCATCACGCTGGGCCTGACGGTCACCGTGTTCATCGTGGTGGGGTATGTGGCCCTGCCCGCGTACTTCGACCTGTGGATGGCCGTGCTGGGCGGCGGGAGCCTGGCGGTTGCCGGGGTGTACATGTTGGCGGCCTGGAGGTGAATTTTGGCCGAGTTCAACGCCTTGATTCACCAACCGGTGCGGTTGCGCATCATGGCCGCGTTACACGCCCTGCCGCCGGCGCCGCGGCTGGAGTTCGGCCGTCTGCGGGAGATTCTGGAGGTCACCGACGGCAACCTGGCCAGCCACCTGCGCAAACTCGAAGACGCGGGCTACATTCGGGTGGAAAAGACCTTCGTGGGCCGCCGGCCCCGCACCTACATCGCCATTACCGAGGCCGGACGGCGGGCTTTCGAGGAACACGTGGAAGCCCTGCGTGCGCTGCTACGCTTCGACCAAGGCGCTGGCCAGCGCCCAGCGGAAGGGGGGAATCC
>JALXBY010000346.1 GCA_026991215.1 Anaerolineales bacterium | reverse complement strand
CCCGGACCCTGCCCACGCCCATCCCCCAGGGCACCTACGTGGTGCAACCCGGCGACACTTTGGCCGACATCGCCCGCCGTTACCACCTGCCCATGCAACGCCTCATGGAAGCCAACGGCATCGAAGACCCCAACCTGCTCGCGCTGGGCCAGACCCTCATCCTTCCCCCACCGGTTGCCGTGGACACCGCCCCAGCCCTGAAACTCCTCCCCGACGCGGAACTGGTCTACGGCCCCTATGCGGGCCTGTTCGACCTCTACGGTTTCATCGCCCGCCAGCCGGGATTGATTCGCACCTACCGGGAAGTGGTGGACGGCGACCGGCTTTCGGCCGCGGACATCGTGCAGCGGGTCGCGCTGGAGTATTCGGTCAGCCCGCGGGTGTTGCTGGCCCTGCTGGAATACATCTCAGGCTGGGTCACCCAGGCAGACGTACCCGAACAGGCCCGACGTTACCCCATGGGCCTGGTGCACCCGCAACGTCAAGGGTTGTGGAAGCAACTTTCCTGGGCCGCGAACGAACTCAACCGGGGCTTCTACGTCTGGGAAGCCGGAGGCGTACCGGGCTTCCCTCTGAGCGATGGCACCTGGGTTGAGGCCAACCCCCGCGTGAACGCGGGGACCGCGGCACTCCACCACTTCTTCGGCCTGATTTACGGCTACGACCGCTGGCGGCGGGCCGTGGGCGAACAGGGCTTCCTGGCCGTGTACCAGCGGCTCTTCGGCTGGCCCTTCGATGCCAGCCTGGAGCCTTTGGTGCCCCCAGACCTGCGCCCCCCGCGGCTGCAACTGCCCTTCCCAGAGGCCGCGACCTGGTACTTCACCGGCGGACCGCACCCGGCCTGGGGCAGCGGCACCCCCTGGGCCGCCCTGGACTTCGCGCCCGGCGATGGCCCCCTGGGGTGTTACCTTTCCCCTTCCTGGGCCACGGCCGCCGCGTCCGGGCTGGTCGTCCGCAGCCGCAACGGTGTGGTGGCCCTGGACCTGGACATGGACGGCTACGAACAGACCGGATGGGTCCTGGTTTACCTGCACGTCGCCGCCCAGGACCGGGTGGAGGAAGGTACGGTGGTAGCCGCGGGGGACCCCTTGGGCCACCCTTCCTGTGAAGGCGGGGTGGCCACCGGCACCCACGTGCACTTCGCCTGGAAGTACAACGGCCGCTGGATGCCCGCGTTCGGCGACCGGGGCATGGTGCTATCTGGTTGGAAAGTCCGGGGGACAAATCGCCCCTACGAAGGTACACTGGAACGCAACGGGCAGGTGGTCCACGCCTGCGCGTGCAAGAGCGAGGAAAACGCCATCACCCACGAACAGGAATAGGAGGGCGTTCATGCAACCCAAGCCCCCGTCGGCCTCACGGGTGACCCTGGCCCAAATTATGCAGCCGCAGCACGCGAGTTACCTGGGCTTCGTGCACGGCGGGGAAATTATGCGGCTCATCGACGAAGCCGGCGCGCTGGCCTGCATGCGGCATGCCGGCCGGCCCGTGGTCACCGTGGCCGTGGACCAGATTTTCTTCAACGAACCCATCCGCATCGGCGACCTGGTGCTCATCACCGCGGAGGTCTCCTTCGTGGGCCGCACGTCCATGGAAGCGGAAATCCAGGTGGTGGCCGAAAACCCCCTGACCGGTCACCGACGGCATACGAACACCGCGTACCTGGTCTACGTGGCCCTGGATGAACAGGGCCGGCCCACGCCGGTGCCGCCCCTGCTGCTGGAAAACGAGGCCCAGAAGCAACGTTTCGAGGAAGCCAAAGCGCGGCGGGCCCGCCGGCTGGAGCAGCGTCGGCTGCGGCGGGTGACCCCACTGCCCGAACAAGAGGAGGCACCGAATGCATGAGGAACACGTCCCGGAAGGCTGGGAACTGGTCGCGCCCCACCACCTTCCTTTACGCTTTGAAATGGACGAAGAAGGCGGGGAACCGGTCACCGGTGTGCGGTCCCTGAAGGAACTGGTTCATCGCGTTTCGGGTGGGCCGGAGACCACGCCCCGGGAGGACGCAGGCCTGGCCGAGGTCCTGCCCTTCCCCTTCCTGGACCTGGTGGGGCTGGAGGAGGTCAAGCAGGGCCTGATGCTGGCCCTGGTGAACCCGGACATCGGGCCGGTGCTGGTCTTCGGGCCGCCCGGCAGCGGCAAGACCACCGCGGTGCGGGCCCTGCACCCCCTTCTGCCCCGGGTGCCCCGCAGCCTGTGCTACTACGGCTGCCTGCCTTCGGATATCGAAGAAGGCGGGCCGGACGCAGTGTGCCCGGCCTGTGCGGAAAAGCACCGCCGGGGCGAACCCCTGGCCGTGATGGAACCGGCCCGATTGGTGGAAGTGCCCTTCCCCGTGCGCCCCGAAGAACTCTGGGGCACCCTGGACGAACGGGCCGAACGCCAGGGCAAGTTCCGGCTCCGCCGGGGGCTGCTGGCCCAGGCCGACCGCCAGGTCCTCTTCGTGGACGAATGGACCCGATACGAAGCCCCGGTGCAGGAGGCCATCCTGGAGGCCGCGGCCCAGGGCTTCTACCGCCTGCAGCGCGGGGGCCTGAGCGCGGCCTTCCGGGCCGAGTTTCTGCTCATCGCCACGGCAAATACGGCCCGGGGGCTGCCCCCCTGGTACCAGATGGACCGCTTCGGGTTGCGCCTCTGGGCCCGGCCGGTGGAGGCCCAGGCCCGGGCCCGTCTGTGGTCCCGGGTGCGGGCCTGGCGGCGGCACCCCCGCCGGGCCTTGCAGGAGCACCAGGCCACGGTGCACGAACTGCGGCAGGACCTGGAAGCGGCCCGGGAGCGGCTCCGCCGGGTGCGCATCCCGGATGCGCTGCTGCACCAGGCCGAGGGGGCCTTTGCGCGGTTGGCCATCCCCTCGACCCGGGCCTGGCTGGCCTGGGTGGAAGCCGCCCGGGCCCACGCCGCGGCCGAGGGCCGGGAAACCGCGACCTGGGAAGATTTCCGCGCGGTCGCGGCCATGGTACTGCGGCTGCGCCGGCCCGAAGCCCTGCAACGCTTCCAGGAAACCCAACAGCCCGACGACCCCGAAGTGCTTACCGCGTTGGAACAGCAGATAGTAGACAGCAGATAGCAGATAGCAGATAGCAGATAGCAGATAGCGGACAGCGGGCTGCGGACCGCGGATACACCACCGCACAAGGAGGTGGGCCAATGTCCAGGCATCGCGTCATCCTCGCCTTTGGGGTGCTGCTGGCGCTGATGGGTGTCGCGGGGTGCCGCCCCGGCCCGGCGGCCACACCAACCGCGACGCAACCTGCCGGGGC
>JALXBY010000345.1 GCA_026991215.1 Anaerolineales bacterium | reverse complement strand
GCGGCCTCTTCCCACAGGGGGAGCAGCACGGGGACGTGGGTCCACAGCATCAGGGCCAGGCGCGGGGGCGTCTCCAGGGTGTTGCGAAGCACGTGGCGGGCCACGGCCTTGGGGTTCCGCAACACCGCCTGGGGGAAGGAACGCACGTCCGGGCCGAAGGCCCGGTCCCGCACGGCCTGCCACCGGTCCCACACACCGCCTCCGACGCCATACACCTGACGCCAGCGGTACGCGAAGTGCTGACCAAAGGCCACGAAGAAGCGGCCCCGTTCGTCCAGCGGGGAACCCAGGACGGCGTACAGGGCCAGCAGCCCGACCAGGGCCGCGGCCAGCGCCCCGCGGCCGGCGCGCGTGGGCAGGGAAGCCCGAACCTGCACCAGAGCCAGCACCGCCAGCAGGCCCAGGGCCAGGAGGAACTCCGGCCGGGCATGGGTCGCGGCCGCGGTAGCCCACAGCAAGGGGGGCCAGCGCCATGGGTTCGGCAGCCGCAGGAAGGCCAGGTAGCCCAAAAGCACCACGGCCCAGGCCAGGTGGGAAACCAGGGGCCGGGTGCCCAGGTTCACGTCGCTCAGGGCAAAGAACCAGGCCAAAGGCCAGGCGACGAAGCGGGGGACCCGATGGGCCTGCAACGCGCCAAAGAGCAACACGGGCACCAGGGTAACCAGCAGGCGGAGGTTGGCATCGTGCAGGGCCAGGGGGTCGGGCCAGAGGCGGGAAAGGCCGGCGTACCACAGCACGTACAGCCGCGCCCGGAAGACCTCCTGCAGGGGAAGCCCCTCGCGCCAGCGCAAGGCCCAGTAGATGTACCGGGTTTCGTCGAACAGGGCGACATCGACCACGCGCGCGTAGTCGGGCAGCACCCGCCACATCAGCCCTGCGGCCAAAAACAGGGCCAGGGCAATATCGGCCAGCCACGCGACCGGATTCCGCTGGTTCAGGCGACGGAAGATGGACATGGTCCACGGCCTCCAACCCCAAGCCAGGGGCACTGCGGGCAAGTATAGCCCAGGTGGGAAGAAGGGCCGGGCCTTGCGCCGCGATACGGGGGCAAAGGGAGTTCTCACACAGGGGCACGGGGGACACAGAGAGGATTTTGGGATGCCCTTCTAAGCCTCCTCTCCGTGAGGGTGTCTACAAACCAGCCGTGCCCTGCGCCAAATTGGGTAAAGCGCGCATATGGTATACTTGAACCTGCCCGCACCCACTGCGGGCGTGGTAGGGCGGATAGAAACAATATCTTTCGGAAGGAGGCCGATATGCGTCGTGTGTTGCTGTTTGTGCTCGCGGTGCTGCTGCTGACGCTGGCCGCGTGCCAGCCGTCCGCGCCTCAGACCGTGGTCGTGACCAAAGAAGTCGAGAAAGTGGTGACCCAGGAAGTCGTGGTCACCAAGGAAGTCGAAAAGGTGGTCACCCAGGAAGTGGTCAAACCAGGGGCCACCATCGTGTTCTGGAGCACCGAGAACCAGCCCGCCCGGGCCAAGAAGACCCAGGCCATCATCGACAAGTTCACCGAGAAGACCGGCATCACCGTCAACCTCGTCCTGGTGGACGAGAACAACATCGACAGCCTGATGGCGGCCAACCAGGCCGCGGGCACCATGCCCGATGTGGTCTTCTTCCCCCTGGACTTCGCCGCGGTGTGGTACGCCCAGGGCGTGCTGGACGCCAAAGCCGCCACCGAGGTCGTCCAGGCCCTGGACCCCAAGACCTTTTCCGAGGGCGCGCTCAACATGGTCCGCACCGAAGACGGCCAGTACATGGCCGTGCCCTCCGATGGCTGGGGCCAACTCCTGATTTACCGCAAGGACTGGTTCGACGAACTGGGCCTGGAAGCGCCCACGGACTTCGAGAAGATTCGTGTAGCGGCCGAGACCATCCAGAAGGAAAAGGGCGTCAAGGGCATCATGGCCGGCACCGACCCGGGCCAGGTGTTCACCCAGCAGACCTTTGAACACTTCGCCCTGGCCAACGGCGCCCAGGTGGTGGATGCCGAAGGCAACATCACCGTGAACACCCCGGAGATGCTGGAGGCCTTCAAGTTCTACACCGACCTGATGCGGGACTACGGCCCCGGCGACACCGCGACCTACTGGCTGCAGGCCCGGGCCGCCTACTTCGCAGGCGAGGCCGGCATGGTGGTCTGGTCGCCCTTCATCCTGGATGAGATGGCCGGCCTGCGGGATTCCGTCCTGCCCAACTGCCCTGAGTGCAAGGACGACCCCGCGTACCTGGCCAAGAACAGCGGTGTGGTCCCGGCCTTCATCGGCCCCGCCGGGGAGAAGCCAGCCCAGTATGGCCAGGTCAGTTACATGGGCATCACCACCACGGCCAACACCGAGGCGGCCAAGCAGTTCGTGGAGTTCTGGCTGAGCGAAGGCTACCTGGACTGGCTGAGCGTGGCGCCGGAAGGCAAGTTCCCCATGCGCCGGGGCACGCCGGAAGAGCCTGACAAGTACATCAAGGGCTGGTCCAACCTGGAAGTGGGCGTGGACCGCAAGGCCCCCTTGAGCCAGTTCTACAGCCAGGAGGTCCTCAACACCATCGTCCAGGGCGCGAACAACTTCGACCGCTGGGGCTTCGCTCAGGGCCAGGGCGAACTCATCGGCGGCCTGTACTCGGAATTGCTCTTCCCGCAGTACATCGCCGAAGTCATCGAGGGGAACATGACCGCGGAGGAGGCCCTGGAGGAACTGCAGGCCGAAGTCGAGGCCCTGCAGGACCAGTTACAGCAGGAGTAAGCCCCAGGCCAAAGGCCGGGCGGGGTTTCCCTTCGGGGAAGCCCCGCCTTCTTTATCCCCCAACGTCGGAGGTGGTCCATGCTGCGCCGGGCCCGCTCCCTCAAAGCCCAGGAAGCCCGCCTGGCCTACATGCTGCTCACACCCACGGTGGTGGTCGTGGGCCTCATCATCCTCTTCCCCGTGTTGTGGAACGTGGTGCTCAGTCTGCAACCCATCCGGCTCAGCCACCTGCCCCAACTGAAGTTGCTGGACTTCTCCAACCTGACCCTGCGCAACTACCAGGTCGCCATCACCGCGCGGGGCGGCCGCTTCTGGGACGTCCTCACCACCACCCTGGTGTACGCCACGGCAAGCACCATCCTGGCCATGCTCCTGGGCCTGTGGGCCGCGATGACCGTGCGGGAGGCCTTCCCGGCCCGCAACGTGGTGCGGGGGTTCATGCTCTTCCCCTACATCGCGCCCGTGGTCTCCATCGCCTTCATCTGGAAACTCATGCTGGACAAAACCATCGGCGTCATCCCCTTGGTCT
>JALXBY010000344.1 GCA_026991215.1 Anaerolineales bacterium | reverse complement strand
GGAAGGGGGCCAGCCGGGTGCTTTGGAGTTGCTCCAGGCTCATGGGCAGGGTGGGGATTTCCTCTTCCAGGGGCCGGGCCGCGCCGCCGTAGCCGGGGAAGGTCTCGGCAATCACGGCCAGCCGCCCGGCCGAAGCCTCGTGCAGGCCCTGGATGTAGGCCAGGGCCATCTGGCTCACCCAGTAGGGGTGCTCCCCAAAGGCCCGCAGGCCCAGGTCTCCCGGCTGGCCCAATTGGGTAGGGTCGATGGGGTCCAGGGTAGGGCCGAGGAAGAGGTTGATGCCCCAGGCCCGCAGTTCCATGCCCATGAAACGGCCGACGCGGTAAGCCTGGTCCGGGTCCCAGGTAGCGGCTAAGGCCATGGGGGTGGGCAGGTTGTAGGGGAAGGCCAGCGCGTCCCAGGGCGCGCCGTCGCCATACTGCCGGGCTGCGATGAACAGGGGCGCCGGGCTTTGGCGGGAAAAGCCGTACCGTTCCCGCTGGTACTTGAAACTCAGGGTCTGGGCCTGGGTGAGGAAGGTCTGTACTGCCTCGCGGGAAAGCAACATCCCCCTGGGGGGCTGGAGCACGAAGCCGCCCACCGCGTACCGGGTCAAGAGCCGCGGCAGGCCGGTTTCCTCTTCTTGGGGCCAGGTGCCGTCCCAGGTCAGGAGCAACAACTGGGCGATTTTGTCCTCCGGGCGGATGGGTTCCTGGGCCGGACGCGGGGGAAACGCGGCCCGCGCCTGGGTCCGCCCCAAGGCCCCGACCAAAAACAGCCAAAAGGCAAGCAACAACCACGCGCGTACCATCAGGCGAGCCATGACTTCTCCCACGCAACCCCCAGGCAGGGTGTCTGCAGCAGGGGTTTCATTGTACCAACAAGCGGGTAAAGCGCAAATTTATATTGTGAAGGCTTTCGGCCCCTGGGCCGTTGGTGCTATACTGGCCGTGGTTTGCCCTGGGCGGGCCTGGCGCTTTGGTTTCCTGCAAAAGCAACCTGGTGGACGTGTGAGGTTGGTCCAATGCCCCTGCGTCGCCTGTGGGTCCTGGGTTTGTTTTTGAGCCTGCTTGCCGCGTGCGGCCGCCGTGCCCGCGCGCCCATGACCCCAAACCCTACTCTGGTGCCACCGGCCGTGACCATCGCGTCCCTGCCGGCGACCGTCACCGCGCTTCCCCCAACACCCACCGCGGGGGCCACGTCCACCGCGCTTCCCACGGCCACCACCGCGCCTTCGCCCAGCCCCACGCCTGCGCCAGCCATCAGCGCCTATACCCTCAACGTCCGCTACGATGCCTTAAACCGACGCTTCATTGTGGAAGAAACGGGGCGGTACGTCAACACCACTGGCCATCCGGTGGACCGGCTCCCCCTGGTGGCCCCCGCGTTCACCAGGGCGTACATCTCCATCTCCCGGCTCACCGTGGAAGGGGAACCGGCTTCGTTCTTTTGGGATTGGGACCGTTGGGTGGTCTGGGTGCCCCTGGCCTCCCCCCTGGAACCCGACGCGGCCCTGAACTTCCGCATGGAGTACGTGCTGACCCTGCGGGAACTGCGCACCCAGCCGGAGGACAACACCCGGCCCATGGTCCTGGGCGCCTCCCCCTTGCAGACCAACGGGGTGGACGTGTTCTTCTTCGTGGCCCATTACGACGACCACCGGGGCTGGGTGCTGCCCCGGTACTGGCCCTTCGGTGAGTTCATCACCTACCCGGCCGCGGACTACACCCTCTACCTGGACGTGCCCCAAGGCTGGGAGGTCGCGGTCAGCGGGGTGCCTGTGCCCTGCCCCGAAGGGGCCGAAGGCCTGGATGCCTGCCACCGGCTCGCGGCGGGCCGGGGCATCACCTTTTCCACCAGCACGGTTTACCGGGTGTTCACCAAAGAGGTGCCCTCCCGGCAGGGCCGCCCCGTGCGGCTGGAAGCCTACCTGTTTGCCGGCGACGCGGACCTGGGTCCCTACGTGCTGGAGGTCATGGAAAACGCGTTTCGGCTCTTCGAGGATTGGTTCGGCCCCTATCACCGGGAGCGGCTGGTGTTCGTGGTGGGCGATTTCCCCTTCAGCCTGGAATACGACGGCCTGTTCTTCGTGCGCCGGTCCTTCTTCTTCGACGAACCCCAGTACCGGCTGACCGCGCTGACCGCGCACGAGGTCGCGCACCAGTGGTGGTACGCGCAGGTGGGCAACGACCCCGCGCTCGCACCCTGGATGGACGAATCCCTGGCCTCCTACGCGGAGGCCCTGTACTACCGCACCTACCTTCCGGAATACGAAACCTGGTGGTGGGACGGCGGCTACTGGGAAGGGTTGAAGCCCGCCGCGGGACCCATCGACCGGCCTTTGTGGGAATATCGGGACTACTTCAAGTACCGGGCCGCCGCGTACCTGAAGGGCGCCTACTTCTGGCGGGAAGTGCACGAGACGTTGGGGGACGAGGGCTTCCGGCAGTTGCTGCACGAATACGTGGCGCGCTACCGGGGCCGGGTGGCCCCGCCGGATGGCCTGTTCACCCTGCTCATAGAGGCCCTGGGCGAGGAAGCCTGGTCCCGGTTGCGGACCAGGTACTTCGAGCCGTAAACGGGCCGACCGGCCTCCTGTTCGGCCCATCCCGGCGGCGGGGAAAGCCACAGCAGGTCCAGCAAGGCCCGCACCGTAGCCAGGGATTCCCGCACGTACCAGAAGAGCACCCGTTCGATCCAGGGCGGCCGGCGGCTTTGGGCCGGCACGCCGATGGCCTCAATCCCCCAGGCCTGGCACAGGAGGATGGCCCGGGGCAGGTGGTAGCGGTGGGTCACCAAAAGGGCGCGGCGCAGGCCGAATACCTCCCTGGCCCGCCGGCAGGTCTCCAGGGTGCGCACGCCCAGGGGGTCCAGCATCAGGGCGGATTCGGGCACGCCCCGTTGCATCAGGTACGCGGCCATGGTGCCCACTTCGTCGTACCGGCCCTGATAGGCCCGGGAGCCGCTGAGGAGCAACCGCCTGACCCGGCCGCGGCGATAGAGTTGCAGCGCGGTATCCAGCCGCACCCGCAAGGCCCGGCTGGGTACCCCGTTGGGGTACACCCCGCCGCCGAAGACGATGGCCACATCCCGTTCCGGCGCCTGGTCCAGGGGCACGATCCAGGGCCGGCTCACGGCCTCGGCCCACATGCGGGAGACCACCACGCCGCCCATCCCTGTCAGCATTCCCCCAACAAGCAGGCACAGCAAAAGCCGCGCGCCCCATACCAGGAGCGCGGCGCGTCCGCGTTTCCAATTCACCTTCATGTCTGCAGCGCCCACACCGCCCAAATCCCCAACATGAG
>JALXBY010000343.1 GCA_026991215.1 Anaerolineales bacterium | reverse complement strand
GGAGTACGCACCCTGGAAGGCATCGGCCAGGAACCGGTCCAGCCGCCGCGGCTCGCGGCCCTCAAACCAGAATTCCCGCCACTGCTCCGTCATCCTTCGGCCCGTGCCAGGGGAGGGTCAGAAGGGTTCGTGCAGGGTCTCCAGGAACTCCATGTTGTTCCGGGTCTTGCGCAGGCGCTCCAGCACGGCTTCGGTCGCGTCCGCGATGTCCATGCCCGCGCCGTGGGGCGGCGGGGTGATCATCTTCATGAACATCCGCCGCATGAGCCAGACCCGTTCGGTGATGTCCGGCCCCAGGAGCAGTTCCTCGCGGCGGGTGCCGGAACGTTCGATGTCGATGGCCGGGAAGATGCGCCGCTCCTGCAGCCGGCGGGAAAGGTGCAGTTCCATGTTCCCCGTGCCCTTGAATTCCTCGTAAATCACGTCGTCCATGCGGGAGCCGGTATCCACCAGGCAGGTGGCGATGATGGTCAGGGAGCCGCCGTTCTCGATGTTGCGGGCCGCGCCAAAGAAGCGCTTGGGCGGGTACAGGGCCGCGGGGTCGATGCCGCCCGTCAGCGTACGGCCGGAGGGCGCGACGGTCAGGTTGTAGGCGCGGGTCAGGCGGGTGATGGAATCCAACAGGATGACCACGTCCCGCCCCAGTTCCACCAAGCGCTTGGCCCGCTCCAGCACCAGTTCGGCCACCTGGGTGTGGAGTTGCACCGGTTCGTCAAAGGTGGAGGCCACCACCTCGGCCCGCAGCACGGAACGCTGCATGTCCGTGACCTCTTCGGGCCGTTCGCCAATCAGGGCGATGATGAGAACGACCTCAGGGTACTTGCGCGCGATGGCGTTGGCGATCTCCTTGAGGATGGTGGTCTTGCCGGCTTTGGGCGGGGAGACAATCAGCCCGCGCTGGCCCCGGCCAATGGGCGCGACCAGGTTAATCAGGCGGGTAGCCAGCGCGTAGCGGTCGGTCTCCAGGTCGAAGCGCTGGTTGGGGAAGATGGGCGTCAGGTCCTCGAAGCGAGGCCGCTTCTGGACGCGGTCCGGCGGCAGGCCGTTGATGGTTTCGATGCGCAACAGGGCCTGGTGCCGTTCGCTGCCGTTGCGCGGGGGCCGGACGATGCCCTCGATGTAATCCCCCCGGCGCAGGCCGTATTTGCGAATCTGGGCAGGGGAGACGTAGATGTCTTCGGGACTGGGTTTGTAGTTCCGGGTCCGCAGGAAGCCCACGCCCTCGCTGACGATGTCCAGCACCCCGCCGCGGATGGCCAGCCCGCCCTGGCGCAATTGCGCCTCCCGGATGGCCTGGATGAGTTCGTCCTTGCGCATCCGGCTGTAGCGGGGGATACCCAAATCCCGGGCCAGGCGTCGCAACTGGGTATAGGAAAGTTGACGCAGTTCCTGTAACCCTAACACAGGCGCCATGACTTCACCTCACGTGAAAGGATGTGCGAGAAGGCCCTCTGGCCTCCTCGTTGGGGTCATCGTCAATCTTCTCGCTGGAGATGTGGGGTTTTGCTATCCAACATAATTTTTAGGCCGAGGCCCTGGAAGGCAAAGGTTGTACCGAAGGCACACCCCCGACGGATACAGGCATAGGGCGTGGTGCAACGCATAGCCATGTCCAGGATGGAGCGTGGGAGCCAAGGGGATACAGGTGGCTGTCACCCACTCCGGAACGACTTATGTTGCGTTTCCGGCCTCGTCTACGGGCGTACAGGCCTCTGGATTTTCCAAAAACCTTGCAAGAGGGTCAAAGTCCATCCCACCCCAAACGGGCACGTGACCGAGCGCACTCCTGAAGCACAGCAGGTGATGGCATGGAACCGGGGAAGGTGGTTGCCAAACCCGAATCTCACCCAACCAAGGCGGGAATGGTGCTGCAATTATAACACATCTCCGCTGCGGGGGAAGCCCTTTACGGCCAGAAGAAGAGCATGCCGATGCCAAGCCGGGCCAGGCCCTCTTCGGCCCACTGGGAAATCAGGGGGGAAGGGTCGTCCAGCAGGGAGAACAGGGTCGGGATGGCCCGCGGGTCTTCCAGCGCGGCCAGGGCGCGCACGGCCTGGGCCCGGGCCTGGGGCGGGCCTTCCTGAATCACCCGGAGCAGGGCTGGGGTCGCGGCCTTCCCCACGGCCATGAGCGCATCGGCCGCGAGGGAAGCCAGCAACCGGTCCGGGTGGGCCAGCAGGTCCACCAGGTCGTCCACAGCCTGGGCCGTGGGCCGCAGCCGCAGCCCCAGGGCCGCCGCCTGCTTGACCTGGGGGTCCGGGTCCTTCAGGCCCTGATGCAAAAGCGCGGGGACCCGCGGGTCAGGCACTTCCGCCAGGATGCGCAAGGCCCACCAGCGGCGGTCCGGGTCCGGGCTTTGCAACCAGGGGGCCAGCGCGTCTACCAGGGCCGCGGGATCTTCCGTCTGTTGCACCAGATGCTGGGCGGCCTGTTCCGCGGCCTCGTCATCCCCGCGCGCGAGGGCTGCTTGCAGGGTATCCCACGCAGGGGGCAGGGTCATTGCGTCCTCCCGGAGTAGAATTCTTGGAGATTATACGCCGATGGAGGGTGGTATGCTGGCCCGCGTGCTTTCCTGCGAGACGACCCACGTCCTGGCCGGGTGCCGGTTGGATGCGCTGCACCAGTTCCCCTTTGGGGGATTGGTGAAGACCGGCCGGTCCCCGCTGGGGCAGGCTGCTGCCACGGTTTACGGGCTTGTGGCCGAAATCACGGTGCCGGAAACCGCGGCGGCCCGGGAACTGGCCCTGCAAGACCAACTCCCCCAAACCGGCCTGCTGCGCAACGAACTCAGCACGGCGGAGCCGCCGGAGATGCGCATCCTGGTGGTGGGGTATCGACGGGGCGGCCAGGTCTCCCATCTGCTTCCCCCGCAGTTGCCCCAACCGCTGACCGAAATCGAACCGTGCTCGCCGGAGGAAGTGGCCGACTTCACCGGCCAGGGGCGTTTGGGGTATCTGCGGCACATCCTGCGCTTTCGGGAACCCTGGATGCCGGAACTTCTGGCCGCGCATCTGCAACAGGCCGCGGAAGCCCACAAACAGGCCGGCCATGACCAGTGGCTTCACCAGGCCGTCCAACGGGTCATCCGCCTGCTGCAGGACGACCCGCCCACCCTCCTCTGGGTCCTGGACGCCCTCAGCGACGCCTTCCCCATCGCCCTGGCCTGAACCACCTCCCAACCATCGACGATCGACCATCGACCACCGACGACCGACCACCGACCACCGACGATTATCACCTCCCCAACAGCAGATTCCCCCAGGTGTTGGGCCGGTCGTAGCGGTGGGGCGGGGGCACGTTGGCCACCAT
>JALXBY010000342.1 GCA_026991215.1 Anaerolineales bacterium | reverse complement strand
GCAACACTTATCTGAACCCCGAAGAACGCCGGGCCGCGACCGTGCTCTACCGGGCCTTGCGCGCGGCCCGGGATGCCTTCGAACAGGGCGAGCGGGATGCGGACGCCCTGCGGCAGAAGATGCTGGCGGTGCTGAAAAAGGAACCCCTGGCCCGGGTCCAGTACGTCTCCTGTGCAGACCCGGATACCCTGGAAGAACTCCATGGCCCCGTGGAGCGGGCCTTGCTTTCCATGGCCGTGTTCATCGGCAACACTCGGCTCATCGACAACATGCTGGTGGGGATGGGCCGGGAGACCTTCCCGCCCTACGTGCCCGAAGGGCTGGAGCACCTGGCCCCCCAGGAGTGACCTATGTTCCTGGCCTTGGATGTGGGCAACAGCCACATCACCCTGGGCCTGTACGACCGCGGGGCCTGGACCCACGTCTGGCGCTGGACCACCGCGGTGGAGACCACCGCGGACGAGTACGGGGTGAAACTCGCGCAATGGTTCCGGTATCTGAACGTGCCCCCGCAAGCCCTGCAGGGCGCGGGCATGGTCTCCGTAGTCCCCACCCTGACCGAGAACCTGGCCCAGGCGCTGCGCCGCTACCTGGACGTGGACCCCTTCGTGTTGCAACGGACCGACGCGCATCGGGACCTGCTGCGGATGGAGGTGCAGTACAACTGGCAGCAAATCGGCCTGGACCGGGTGGTCAACGCGGTGGCCGCGCTGTACCACTATGCGCAGGACGCCCCCCTGTGCGTGGTAGACATTGGCACCGCGGTGACCATCGACGTGGTGCTGCCTGAAGGCCGTTTCCTGGGCGGGGTGATTGCGCCAGGGCCGGGGACCATGCTGAGAGGGCTGCACACGGGCACCGCGGTGCTCCCCTACGTGCAGTTGGAAGTCAATGAAGCCACGGCGCCCCTCTCGCCCCTGGCCCAGAACACCCAGGAGGCCATCCGCGGCGGTGTGCTCTTTGCCCTGGCGGGTCTGCTGCGCTATACCGTGCACCAGGTGGCCGCCTATTTCCGGCGGGTCCCCTTCGTGGTGGCCACCGGCGGCTGGAGCCAGAGCCTGGCCGACTGGCTTTTGGCGGAAAACCTGGTCTCCCACGTGGACCCGCACCTGACCCTGGAGGGGGTGCGCCTGCTTTGGGCACGCGCCCAACAGCCCTCCCCCTAACAACCACCGACCACCGACCAACGACCATCGACCAACGACGAACGACCAACGACGAACGACCACCGACCATCGACGACCGACGACCGACCAACGACCAATGACCACCAACCACCGACCAACGACCATCGACGAACGACCATCAACCGTCTTCATCGTCAACCCCCAGGCCAACGGCGGACGGGCCGGGGCATGGCTGCCGGAGTTGCGCCGCGCGGCCCAGGCCCTGGGCGTGCAGGGCGTATGGCACCTGACCCGGGGCCCGGAGCACGCCATGGCCCTGGCGCGGGAGGCCGCGCAACAGGGCGCAGCCCGGGTGATTGCCATGGGCGGCGACGGCACGGTCAACGAGGTGGTGAACGGGCTGATGCAGGTGCCCGCGGAAGCCCGGCCCGTGTTCGGCGTGGTCCCGGTGGGCGCGGGCAACGACTTCGCCTTTGCTTCGGGCTACCCGGAGCACCCGGTGGCCGCCCTGCGCCAGGCGCTGCTGGCCGAACCCAGACCGGTGGATGTGGCCTGGGTTCGCGACGACCGGGGTCGGCGTCGGGCCTGGGTCAACACCTTAGGCATTGGGTTCGACGCGGTGGTCAACCTGCGGGCCCGGCGGTTGCGGCACCTGCGCGGATTCTGGCGCTACCTGGCCGCGGTGATGCAGACCCTGTGGCGCAACCACACGGCCATGCCCCTTCAACTTACCCTGGATGGACGGTCAGAAGCCTGGGAGGCCTTGATGCTCGTCCTGTGCAATGGGCCGCGGGAGGGCGGTGCGTTCCTGGTTGCGCCCCAGGCCCGCAACGACGATGGGTACCTGGAATACGCCGGTATCCCCATGGTCTCCCGGTTCACGCTGCTTTACCTGGTGGGCCTGGTGATGAAGGGCAAACACACCCGGCACCCCAAGGTGCGCTTCGCCCGCTTCCGCCGGTTGGAAGTACGTTCCGAGGCCCCCATGTACGTGCACATGGATGGCGAAGTGTACGCGGACTTCGCACAGCCCGTACACTGGATGCAGGTGGACATCGCGCCTGCGGCCCTGGCCGTGGCCCGCGAGATGCCCGCTTCCACCCCCAAAGGAGAAGCCCCGTGAACCACATGGGGAAAGGATGACGGCATGGCCCCGGGTCCCCGCACTACACTGCATCGGCTCTGGCTTCGGGGGATGATGTGGCTCCAGGCCCGGGCCCGGATGACGCCGGAACGCCGGCAGGAGGTCCGGCGCTTTTTGCGGGAGAGTGCGGACCCCGACTTCGACTACTTCGCCATGGTGGTGCTCTCCTCCATCATCGCGACCCTGGGCCTGCTCATCGATTCGGCGGCCACGGTCATTGGCGCGATGCTGGTCGCGCCGCTCATGGCCTCGGTGGAGGCCCTGGGCTTTTCCGCCCTGTTGGGGGACCGCCGGCTTTTCCAGACCGCGCTCAAGACCCTCTTCTTCGGCGGGTTCATCGCGGTGCTGACCGCGTTCCTGCTGACCGAGTTCAACACCTGGTTGCAGTTTGCCCTGCTCCACGGCCTTCCGGGGGAAGTGCGGGCCCGCACCCGGCCCTCGCCGCTGGATTGGGGCATCGCCCTGGCCGGGGGCGCGGCCGCGGCCCTGGCCATCGCCCTGCCCCAACTTTCCCCCACCCTGCCTGGGGTAGCCATCGCGACCGCGCTGCTTCCCCCGTTGTGCACCGTGGGCATCGCGCTGGCCCTGCAACGCTGGGACCTGGCCCTGGGCGCGTTCCTGCTCTTCCTGACCAACGCGGTGGTCATCGCGTTCGCGTCCATGGTGGTCTTCTTCCTGTTGGGATTTTCCCCGCGAGACCCCAACGGCCAGGCCGGGGTACCGGCTTCCCTGCGCATGAGCGCGTTTCTGGCAGGGGTGCTGCTGGTGCCCCTGGTCTTCATGAGCCTGCGCTACGCGCAGCGTACCGTGCTCAACCAGGAGGTCAACCGCCTGTTGACCCAGGCGCTGCAGCCCTTTGGCGGTGAACTGGAGGACCTGGAAATCTATGGGGAGCGCACGTTGCACATCCGGGCCCATGTGCGGGTCACCCGGCCCCTGGCCTACCGGGATGTGGTGAATTTGCAGGAAGCCCTGGCCGTGCGGCTGCAGCGGCCCGTCGCGCTGGTGATTCTGCAAACCCGCAGCACCCGCCTGGACCCCCTCATCC
>JALXBY010000341.1 GCA_026991215.1 Anaerolineales bacterium | reverse complement strand
AACCTGCTGCGGATTACGGTCCGGGCCTGCACCCAGGACGGCCTGACCGGGGTCTGCCGGGAACGCACGATACAGCAGTACTATCCGTGACGGGGCCTCCGGGGATGGGCGAGCCCCATCCCCGGACGTCGGTTGGCCGCACGTTGACACGCCCCTGCCCTCGATTACAATAAAGGCGCCGTTGGGGGCTCGTCTAAGTGGCAGGACAGCGGACTTTGGATCCGCTAGTGCAGGTTCGAGTCCTGCGCCCCCAGCCTGGGCCCTCGATGTGAGGGCCTTTTTTGTTCGGAGGCTTGCCATGGCCGCAACCCAGGCCCCCGCGACCGTGGTCGTGGGCATGAGCGGCGGGGTAGACAGTTCCGTGACCGCGGCCCTGTTGGTGCGCCGCGGGTACCGGGTCATTGGTGTGATGTTGCGCCTGTGGGCCGAACCCGGATGCGAGGACCGCAACCGCTGTTGCACGCCCGAAGCCATGTTCGCAGCTCAACGGGTGGCTGCACAGTTGGGTATCCCCTTCTATGTCTACGACGTACGCGAGTACTTCTATCGCACCGTGGTCCAGGCCTTCTTCAAGGGCTATGCCCAGGGGCAGACCCCGAACCCCTGCCTTGTATGCAACGCCCAGGTCCGCTGGGGCGCTTTGTTGGCCTATGCTCAGGCCCTGGGCGCGGACTACCTGGCCACGGGACACTACGCGCGGTTGCGGCGCCTTCCCGATGGGCGCATCCAACTCCTTCGGGGTATCGACCCCCAAAAGGACCAATCCTATGTGTTGAGCGTGCTGAACCAGGAGCAGTTACAGCACACCCTGTTTCCTTTGGGGGAATTCACCAAAGCCCAGGTCCGCCGCATGGCCGAAGAATGGGGCCTGCCGGTGGCCCACCGGCGGGAGAGTCAGGACCTGTGTTTCCTGGCCGGGGAGGATTACCGGAGTTTCCTGGCCCGCCATCGACCCGACCTTATCCGCCCTGGGCCGATTGTCACGCCGGAGGGCCGGGTGGTGGGCGAGCATCAAGGGCTGGCCTTTTACACCATCGGGCAGCGCCGGGGCCTGGGGTTGCGCTTGGGCTTCCCGGTCTATGTGCTGGACAAAGACCCGGAACGTAATGTCCTGGTCGTTGGCCCCAAGGAGATGCGCAAGAAGCGGGCGCTGCTGGCCGGCCCCATGCATTGGATTCTGGACGAGGTGCCCGCTGGCCCCTTCCGGGGGGAAGTGCAAATCCGTTACCGGGCCAAAGCGGTGCCGGCTACCATTTACCCCATGGATGAAGGCCGCACCATCCGGGTGGTCTTCGACGAACCCGTTTGGGACGTCACGCCGGGGCAGCGGGCCGTGGTGTATCAGGGGGAAGTCTGTCTGGGCGGGGCCACCATTCTCCGGGCCGAAGATGTAGAAACGCCTTCGGAAGTGACCGCTTCTGCCCAGGCCGGGGTCCACGGTTGAGGGGTCGCTGGACGGCTTCTTCCCTGGAGGCGTACATGAACCTGCCTGCCCTGTGCTTTGGCCTGTTGTGGGTTCCGGCCCTGGGGTGGTTGTTTTATGCCTGGCGGGGGCGTGGGGGATGCCTTTGGTTCCTGGCCACGCCCTTGTTTGCCGGGCTGGGCTTTGGCCTGGGCCACGGGCTGGCCCTGCGCTACGGCTGGACGTGGGGGCGCGTCGGCCCCTGGGCCTTGGGCCCGGCCTTGGTTGGCGCGGTGCTTACCCTTTTCGTTGCTATGGTGCTGCTTGCCCCGCGGGCTTCGCATAATAACAGGGAAACAACTGCGCCTA
The DNA here is from genome assembly GCA_026991215.1 of Anaerolineales bacterium. Classification (GTDB taxonomy): domain Bacteria; phylum Chloroflexota; class Anaerolineae; order Anaerolineales; family DRMV01; genus S139-71. The sequence goes on along the minus strand of JALXBY010000341.1, from coordinate 9,182 downwards.
TTAGACGTGAACCACCTTTATAGTTAGTTTGCCTGCCTTAGGTAACCGCAAAAGAGGAGGATGCTTATGTTTGTATATCTCATACAGCGTGCCGCTTCTTTTGGCGGAGACCGCAAAAAGTATATTTTTAGGTTGGGTGAATTGGTTGGTGCATGGTCCAAGATCGTTGATGGCGCTGCCGCGAAAACGCCTGACGTCATTCAAGCGTTTCAACGGCGGGTGGCTGCCCGGAAGATGCCTGATGTAAGATATAAAACGGTCAATTTGACAACACAAGGTTGGCATAAACGCCAAAGGACCTACTATTTTGCCCAGACCTCCACTGGGGCCACCATGGTTGTGCACATTGGCCCGTATGGATGGGATTTGTATGTATCTTGGAAACTTTTTATTCGCCCAGCATGGGATTGGCTCAAAATACTTCTGTTTTTTGGTAGTTCCTTTGGGGCAGGATTTTTCTTTGGATTTGAGCAAAATTTCTGGACAGGCAGGTATTCATTTAGTGTTGAGCGTTGGATGCTCATGTCTATGATATTACTCATCTTTGCTGCAATAATTTTTGCGCTCATCGTGTCGTTTTCTCAGCGTAACCCTTTTGTCAAATCCCTGGACCTGCCCGATGTCGATGAAATCATAGCCATGGCATTGGCCATACATCACTCGTTGGTCCAATCTTTAGAGATTATAGGAGTAGACGTAACGCCTCCATCGCCTGAAGACCTTTGGCAGGGTCATACATCTAAGGCCTAGCTCTGAGGCTGGACAAGCGTCTGGACAAATCGGCAAAACGAAAACAAGCCTCCTGGGTTGAGGTGCTTCTCAGGAGGCTTGTCGTATTTAAACCAACCTCGACTATCAACGCCCAACGATTAACCATCAACCAACGATGGACGACCACCGCCCCCTCACGGCATCCGATCGACCCGGAGCACCAGGTCCCACAGCGCGGCCAGGCCCTGGGGTAGGGGGGTGATGTCGATGAACTCTTCCAGGCTGTGGGCCCCGCCGCCCACCGTCAGCCCCACGGTGATGGCCGGATAGCCCTGGCTGAGGGGCACGTTGGCGTCGGTGGAACCGACGGCCAGCCGGGCCTCGATGCCGTGGGCCCAGGCGCTGTGCAACGCGGCCTGGACCAGGGGGTGATGGGCCGGCAGGCCTCCCACGGGCCGCTCGCCAATCACTTCCCACGTGACCTGCACCCGCTCCCCCTGATACCGTCGGCAGACCTCTTCGAAACGTTGGCACCAGGTCGCCAGCATACGGGCGTCTTCCGAACGCCATTCCACCTCCAGCACGGCTTCGTCGGCAATCACGTTCACCCCGCGGCCCCCGTGGAAGGTGCCCACGTTCATCGTGGTCTTGGGCTGCCGCGGCAGTTCCCACTGGCTCCATTCCGCAACCATGCGCGCCGCCACGTGGATGGCCGAGGGCATCCCATACGCACCCCAGGCGTGGCCACCGGGGGTCTGCACCCGAACCCGGTACCGCCGCACGCCCAGGCCCCGGTGGTACACCTTACCCAGGGCCAGCCCCTCCAGCACGATGTAAGCCTGGACCTGGTCCCGGAAGCGGGCCACTACAGCCCGCATGCCCTTCAGGTTCCCCAGGCCCTCCTCCGCGACGTTGGCCACCAGGTAGAGGTCCCGGGCAAGCCGCCGTTCCGATGCCCGCAACGCCCAGAACAGCCCGAACAGCGCGGCCACGCCCAGGCTGTTGTCACCAATACCAGGGCCGTACCAGCGCTGCCCCCGGATGCGCACCTGCAGCGGGGTCCCTTTGGGGAACACGGTATCCAGATGTGCGGTCACCACGATGGGCCGCGCCCGGCCCGACGCGGGGACATGAGCGTATACGTTCCCCACTTCGTCGAGCCAGGTCTGCACGCCTTCGGCCTCCCACGCGGCGCGGACAAAGGCCGCCCGCTCGCTTTCTTCGAAAGTGGGGGCCGGGATGCGCTGAATCTCCAGCGTGCGTTGGAGCACTCGCTGGCTCAGGGCTTCAAACACGGTACACGTACTCCGCCAGGGTGTTGCGACGTTGCTCCAGAAAACCCGGCAGGGTATCCAGCAGCGCCAGGGGGCCGGTAGTCTCCAGCGCCACGGAAAGGGTCGCCGCGGCGTAGAGGCCGGCCTCGCGGGGGTCTTCGGTCTGGGACCATCCCCACAGGAACCCGCCGGCCATGGCCGAAGCCGCGCCAGTGGGGTCCTTAAAGCGCAGGTGGGGATAAGGGGGGAACACCCAGCGCCGCGCGGCCGCGGCGTCGTACACCCACAGAGTCCAATCCCCCCGCAGGATGACCACCACCTGCACGTGCCAGGAGGCGACTTCCTGGGCCATGGCCCACAGGTCTTCCCGCAGGCCACCGAAGAGGTGCCGCAGCCGGTCTTCGTGCACGTAAACCACGGTGAGCGCGGCCACCATCTCCTGGACCCGACTTCGATAGCCCGCGGCCATGTACGGCCCCTCAAGTTCCAGACTGATGGTGCGGATACCCTCCTGCCGCAGGTGGGCGGGCAGCAGGTGGTGGGTCAGATAATCCAGGGGCGCGAGATGGGCAAAGCGGGCTTCGGCCAGCACCTCCATAGGGATATCGGCTGCCCGCAGGGTCAGGGGGGAGGCTCGGGTCTGCAGCCCGCGGGGTTGTGGGGGCAGGGGGCGAAGCAGGTCTTTGGGAAAGGGAAACCCCCGCTCCCGGAACCGTCGGACCCATCCCTCGAACAGCGGGCGACCCTGCTTATCGTAAATCCAGGCCTGTCGCGTATCCGTCACCGCGTCTACACGATGGACCCCGCGCACGTCCAGGCCCAGGGCGGCCAGTTCCTGCAGCCATGCTTCGGGGAAGTCCCGCCCCACCCGTGAGACCAGGGCGATGCGGTCCTGGGGCCGCCAGGCCGCGAGGCCGGCCGCGGCGTACAGGGCCGGACCGCCAGGCCGGTCCACGTACGGCCGCCCCTGCAGGGGCAGGATGAACTCCCGGTGCAGTGGGCCGAGGATAAGATAACGGTGCCACATGGCGCAAAGGGGCGCAGGTCAAGGGGCTTTCCCCAAAGGGGTTTGCATGGTAACACAAAACGGGGGCGGAAGCCATCGACCTCCGCCCCCGTGAGCCTCGGTGGGGTGCCTGCAGGGTTCAATCCAGCCGGCCGGTGATGATGGCCCGTTTGACCTCCGCGATGGCCTTGGTGATTTGAATCTCCCGCGGGCAGGCCTCGGTGCAGTTGAAGGACGTCCGGCACCGCCACACGCCTTCCTCCTGGGCCAGGATGCTCAACCGTTCGGCCGCGGCCTGGTCGCGGCTGTCGAAGATGAACCGGTGGGCGTTCACAATGGCCGCAGGGCCGAAGTAGGAGCCATCGGCCCAGAACACCGGGCACGAGGTGGTGCAGCACGCGCACAGGATGCACTTGGTCGTATCGTCGAACCGGGCCCGTTCTTCGGGGGTTTGCAGCCGTTCCTTTTCCGGCGGCGGGTCGTTGTTGATGAACCAGGGCATGACCTTGCGATAGGCCTCGAAGAACGGCTCCATGTCCACGATGAGGTCCTTCTGCACCGGCAGGCCCAGCATGGGTTCCACCACGATGGTCGTGCCCACGTCCTTGACCAGGGTCTTACAGGCCAGCCGGTTCCGCCCGTTGATGCGCATCCCGTCGGAGCCACACACCCCATGGGCGCAGGAGCGCCGGTAGGCCAGGGAGCCATCGTGCTCGGCCTTGACTTTCTCCAGCAGGTCCAGCACCCGGTCGTTGGGGTCGGCTTCCAGGTGGAAGATGTCATACCGAGGCCGCTGGTCGGTCTCGGGGTTGTAGCGAAACACTTTCAGGGTAACCTTCATGGTTCGCCTCCTGCCGGATGTCTGCTGGGGGCCGTGTGCTGTCCGCAGTGCGCTGTGCGCAGTCCGCAGTCCGCAACCGCTCACTGCTCTCTACTGTCCGCTGACTGCCGACTGCCGACTGCCGACTGCCGACGGCTGACGGCTGTCCGCTCTCAGTACACCCGCTCCTTGGGCTGCCACTTGGTGATGACCACGGGCTTGTACGCGAAGCGGTGCTTGCCGTTCTCCATCCAAATCAGGGTGTGCTTGAGCCAGTTCTGGTCGTCCCGCTTGGGATAGTCCTCCCGCCAGTGGGCGCCCCGGCTTTCCGTGCGGTTGCGGGCGGAAAGCGCGGTGACCTCGGCCAGGTCCAGCATGTTGCTGGCCTCCCAGGCTTCCATGAGTTCCAGGTTGTACTTGCTGCTCTTGTCGGTGATGGAGATGTGCTGGAAGCGCTCCTTGAGTTCCCGGATTTTCTCCAGGGCCTTGTCGAGGCCTTCCTCGGTGCGGAACACGCCCACGTATTCCTGCATGACCTCCTTCATCTCGGCCACGATGTGGGCCACCCGTTCGTTCCCGCGGCCGTTCTTGATGCGCTCCAGTTGTTCCCGGGTGAAGTCGGCCGCGTCTTTGGGCAGGGGCGCGAGGCTGGCCTGCTTCGCGTAGGCCGCGGCCTCCTTGCCGGCCACCTTGCCGAAGACCACGATGTCCAGCAAGGAGTTGGTGCCCAACCGGTTCGCGCCGTGTACGGAAACGCAGGCCACTTCCCCGGCCGCGTACAGGCCGGGCACCACGGTGTTGTTCTCATCCCGGATGACCTCGGCCTTGATGGTGGTGGGGATGCCACCCATCGCGTAGTGGGCCGTAGGCTGCACCGGGATGGGTTCCTTCATGGGGTCGATGCCCAGGTAGGTCTTGCAGAAGTCGATGATATCGGGCAGTTTCTTGCGCAAGATTTCCTCGGTGACCACGTAGGGGGTGCCGTCGGGGTTGGTGCGGCCATCCAGTTTGGCGTACTTGTTGACGGTTTCGGGCCGCACGTCCAGGTAGACGTACTTGCCGCCGCCGATGCCCCGCCCGGCCTTGACCTCCAGGTAAATGGCCCGGCTCACCACGTCCCGCGAGGCCAGGTCCTTGACCGTGGGCGCGTACTTCTCCATGAAGCGTTCGCCCAGGTCGTTGATGAGCACGCCGCCCTCGCCCCGGACGCCTTCGGTAATCAAGATGCCCAGTTTGAAGATGCCGGTGGGGTGGAACTGGAAGAACTCCATGTCCTCCAGGGGCAGGCCGCGGCGCAGGAGCACGGCGGGCAGGTCGCCGGTCAGGGTCTTGGCATTGGACGTGACTTCCCACAACTGGCCCCAGCCGCCTGTGGCGATGATGGCCGCCTTGGTGTGGAAGACGTGCAGGTCCCCGGTGGCCAGTTCGTAGGCCACCACCGCGGCCACCCGGCCTTCGTGGAAGAGGATGTCGGTGACGTAGAACTCGTTGAAGAAGTGGGTGCCCTGCCGGAGGTTCTGTTGGTACAGGGTTTGCAGAATCATGTGGCCGGTGCGGTCGGCCGCGTGGCAGGCCCGGCGCACGGGCTTGCCGGTTTTGTTGTTCGTGTGGCCGCCAAAGCGCCGCTGCATGATGCGGCCGTCGGGCGTGCGGTCGAAGGGTACGCCCATGTGTTCCAGTTCGTAGACGATTTCCGGCGCCTGGTAACACATGAATTCGATGGCGTCCTGGTCGCCCAGGTAGTCGCTGCCCTTGACCGTGTCAAAGGCGTGCCATTCGGGGTGGTCTTCCTCCAGGTTGCCCAGCGCTGCACCGATGCCGCCCTGGGCCGCGCCGGTGTGGGAGCGGGTGGGGTAGAGTTTGCTGATGACCGCGGTCTTGGCCTGGTTGCGGGAGGCGTACAGCGCGGCCATCAACCCGGCGCCGCCCGCGCCAATGACCACCACGTCGAAGGTGTGGGTGTGCACTTGCATGGTCGTGCCTCCTTACATGCCGGGTTGTTGCACCCCGCCGATGATGGCAATCGCGCCCGCGAGGGAAATCACGAACCACAGGATGCCCAGGACCCAGGTCACCGTCCGGCGTCCCGTGGCCGAGTGGATGTAATCCATGAGGACCTGCCGAAGGCCCATCATCCCATGGGTGAAGGTGGTGAACAACAACAGGAAGTCGAAAACGCGCCAGAGGATGTTGGCCCAAACCTGGGCCACGTAGTTCAGGTCGATGTTGTGCACCCCCACGATTACATCCTTGATGATGACGTGGGGGAAGACGAAAACCACCATCAGAATCCCGGTGATGCGCATCCACAACCACCACCGGGCCTCGCTGCTCACCGCGGGCCGCACGTTGCGCACTTTGGTCGCCATGGGTCAGCCTCCCATGAAGTGGTTCTCGATAATGGCCCGGCCCATGATGTACGCGGCCGGCAGCCAGGCCAAAATGCTCAGGGCCAGGGTCCAGTACACGGATTTGACCGCGATATCCTTCTCCCACCATTCGGGCTTCCACAGGTCGAAGATGATGATGCGAATGCCGTTGAACCCGTGGTAGAAGACGGACCACACCAGGAAAATCTCCCCAATCATGAAGGGGATGGAGCGGTAAATCTGGATGGCTTCGTCGTAGAGTTCTGGCGCGAAGTACACGAAAGACGTATCGATGATGTGAATGACCAGGAAGAGCAGAATCCCCAACCCCGTTATCCGGTGAAGCAGAAAGGCCAGCTGGCCCACCGCCCGGTAACGGGTGTAACCTTCCAGCGCGGGATGCCGCGAGGCCATGAAGCACCTCCTGCGGATGGGCTTTGGACAGGATACTCTGATTTTACCGCAGAAATTACGGGCTTCCCGATGAGCATGCTCACAAGCGGGGAAGCAAAGGCACCCCCAAGGCCGCCAGGTCCTGCAGCACCTGGTCGCGGTTCTGGAAGTGGATGGCGTGCATCCCCAGCCGACGCGCGGCCTCCACGTTTTCCGGCCGGTCGTCCACGAACACGGCTTCCTGGGGCAGCACCTCCAGCATGCCCAAAATGCGGGCGTAAATGCGAGGGTCGGGCTTCATCAACCCCTCTTCCGCGGAGATGACCACCGCGTCGAACAGGTCCTTGAGGGGCGTGGTCTCCAGCCAGGAACGAAGGGTAATCCAGGCGTTGCTGAGCAGACCCAGGCGGTAGCGACCCCGCCAGGAGCGCAGGTGGGCAATCAGCACCTCGTCGAACCGGTCGCCGGCCCAAAAACGGCGGTTGGCCTCGTCCGGGTCCAGTTCCCGTTCCCCGTAGCGCTGCAGCAGTTCCCGCCACAGGTCCTGGGGATGGCGCTTCCCCAATTGGGCCTGCACCCCCAAGGGGCTGTCCAGAAGTTCGTAGGCCAGCCGGGACGCGCTCAGGCCCCAGCGGGCGGCCAGCGCGGCCCGGGGCGCGGGGTCTTCGGTGCGCACCAGCACCCCGCCTAAGTCGAACACCAACGCGCGCAAATGGGCCATGACCCTCCCCTCCGCTGCCATCCGACTACCGACAGCCCACTGCTGACCGCTCACTACTGACTGCCGTCCCTCACGGCGTGGCCGTGGCCGAGGGCGTTGCTGGTGGCGTGGGCGTCGCGTAGACGAAGACCACCTTCTCGAAGCCCAGCATGTCCAGGAAGCGTTCCAGGAAGGCTTCGCCGTACACCCGGGCCTTCTCCAGGATGCCGTCCTCCAGCGCGGCTTCCAGGATGGCCTGTTCCGCGGCTTTCCGGGCCGCGGATTCCAGCTGGATGTTGCCCTTGGTCAGCAGGCCGGTTTTGCGGTCGTAGACGTAGGACTTTTCGTTGTCCAGCGCGACCACGAAGATTTCGGGTTCGGGCAGCCGGATGTAGAGGGTGTCCCCCTCGAACCACACGTCTTCGGGGCCGATTTTGCTCAAGTCCAGGCCGGCCACCACCCGGCCATGGGCCACGAAGAGCAGCCGGTCACCAAAGAGGAAGCCCCAGACGCCCTCGCCCCCGGTTTCCGCGGTGATGACCTTCTCTACGGTGTACTGCGCGGTTTCCAGCCGGGCCAGCCGCTGCACCCGGTAGACCACGGTGATGGGGTCCGGCCGGATGGTGGGTGTGGGATGCAATACCTGAGCCACCTGGGTGCTCAACGCGACCTGCATCTGCCGCACGGGGAGCATCTGCTCCGTGCGTTCTTCCACCACCTGTACCACCCGGTACACCCCCCAGCCCACGATGGCGAGCATCCCCAGCACCAGAACCCAACCCCGCAGGCCAGACATGACCGCCTCCCAGACGTAAATGGGGATGGAGGTTCACGGAAGCCCCAAACGATGGCGCAACGCCCACAGTATACCCGCGCCCACGGCCCAGACCGCGTAACTGGCCAGCAAAATGGGCACCAGCCGCCACCCGGCCCTGGCGGTGAGGTAGGCCACCAGCAGGAAGGCCAAGGTGGGGAACAGCCCCAGGAACATGCCCAGGGCAAACTCCTGCACGGGTTCCGGCCGGCCCTGGTTGGCCACGTAGACGATCCACAGGGCCAGGGGCGCGGAAAGGGGCATGGTCGCGGTCAGCGCGGCCAGGAGCCGACTGTAGCGTTGCAGCAAAGCCACGCCCACCAGTACCAAAAAGGAAAGGAGCAGGGAAAGCACTTCTTCCCGCTGCATAGGGCATCCTCCATGGTGAGAGAGGGTTATACTATGACCTCGTGGGTGTGAATTGAAAGAATCGCCCGATTTAAGAACGGGCGGGCCATCTTCCCCAAAAATTCCACCAAAGGGTTGGGGTAGAAGCACAAGGGAGGCCCGGAGATGCCCAGGAAACTCCTGCGCAACCCCCTGGTCATGGAACATGCCTGGGCCACGTTGTTCGCGACGCTGGTGGGTCTGGGGGCCGGGGGGTTGGTTGTCCTCTTCAAACTGGCGCTGCGCTATGGTGCCACGCTGTTCCACGAAATCTTACCTGAGCAATTGGGGCTTTCCGAGTGGTACATCCCCGTGGTGCTCACCCTGGCCGGTGGGGTCGTTGCCCTGATGCACGCGCGGCTGCTTCCCCAGGAGCGTTACCACGGCGTGACCAGCATCATCCGCACGGTGACCTTTGGGGGGCTGCTGGCCTATCGGTCCATTCCGTGGAAGGCCCTGGCTTCGGTGATTTCCATCACCGCGGGGGCCTCGGTCGGCCCGGAGGACCCCAGCGTGCAAATCGGGGCCGGGGTGGGCGCGTGGCTCAGCCGGAGGATGCACCTTTCGACCCAGCGCACGCGGCTCCTCATTGGCACGGGCGCGGCCGCGGGCATCGCCACGGCCTTCAATGCCCCCATTGCCGGCGTCTTTTTCGCCATCGAAATCGTGCTTCGGGAATTCGCCACGGGCACCCTGGGGACCCTGATT
>JALXBY010000340.1 GCA_026991215.1 Anaerolineales bacterium | reverse complement strand
GGGCAGCAGTACAGAAGGCCGTACCAATTCCATGACCGTGACGGAGAGGTGGGCCAGCGCCATCCACTGGCGCTGCCGGCGGGCCCGTTCCTGCCGCAGCCGACGGAGTTCCTCCCGCAGGTTCGCGGCAATGCGGCGTTCCCGGGTCAGCCGCAGGTTGCGCTCCACCACGGTGACCAGTTCGGCTTCCCGGGCCGGGTAGATGATGAAGTCCTCGGCCCCCAGCCGCAACACCTCCAGGATGCGCTTTTCCTCGCCTTCCCGGGCAATCAGCACCACCGGCAGGTCCAGCCCCTGGCCCTGCATGGCCGCGACCAGGTCCTTACCGCTGAGGCCGGGCAGGTGCAGGTCCACCAGGAGCAAATCCGGGGGGTTTTGGGTCAGCACCGGGATGGCCTCTTCCACCGAGTGCACGGCCTCGACCTGGTAGCCTGCAGGCTTGAGGCTCTGGTCCCTGGCCCAGGCCAGGACCTCGGGGTCGAAGATGACCAGCAGCAGGCGCTCTTGGGGTGCAGGCGGCATGGAAACCTCTCCTCAAGGGGTGGAACCCGGTTCACGGGGCCCCGCGGGCTGCACCCTTCCGGCGCATGGGTTCTGGTTTGGCCGGGCGCGTGGGGCGCAGGCCCGTGGTTGCACATCTTCCATTATAGGGCGGAACCGGACCCTTACGCTTCCCGGTTCTCGCCGCTGGCCGGTTTCTCACGCTGGAACTGCTGCAAGGCCCGCATCAACGGCTCGATGCCTACGGGAGGCCGGCGCGTGCCCTCTTCCGGCCGCAGATGGGGGAACAGGATGACCTCCCGGATGCTGGGCCGGTCGGTCAGCAGCATGGTCAGGCGGTCGATGCCCATGCCAAAGCCCGCGTTGGGCGGCATGCCATAGCGCATGGCCTGGAGGTAGTCTTCGTCCATGGGGTGGCGTTCTTCGTCGTCCTGGGCAAAGGCCCGGCCCTGTTCCAGGAAGCGCTGCTCCTGGTCCAGCGGGTCGTTGAGTTCGGTGAACGCGTTCCCCAGTTCCATCCCGCCGATGAAGAGTTCGAAACGCTCCACGGTGTTGGGGTCGCCGGGCTTGCTTTTGGCCAGGGGGGAGATGTCCCGGGGGTAGTCGTAGATGAAGGTGGGCTGAATCAACTCCGGTTCCACGTAGGTGCTCAACAGCCAGTCGATGAGTTTGCCGCGAGGGGCCGGCCGGGGCGGCTGGATGCCTTTGGCCCGCATAGCCTGGTACAGGCTCTCCCCATCGGGGTGTTCGGCGACGTCGATACCCGTACGGTCGAGGACAGCCTGACGGAGGGGGATGCGCGGCCAGGGTTGGGCCAGGTCGATGGTGTGGCCCTGGAAGGTGAACTGCTCCCGGCCCAGCACTTCGCGGGCCACGTGGCGCAACATTTCCTGCACGAAGTCCATCAGGGTGAAGTAGTCCCAGTAGGCGACGTAGAACTCCAGTTGGGTGAATTCGGGGTTGTGCTTGAAGGAGATGCCCTCGTTGCGGAAGTCCCGGCCGATTTCGTACACCCGCTCGAACATGCCCACAAGCAGCCGTTTGAGGTACAGCTCGAAGGAGATGCGCAGGTAGAGGAACTGCTCCAACTCGTTGTGGTACGTGATGAAGGGCCGGGCCGCCGCGCCGCCATAGAGGGGCTGGAGAATGGGGGTTTCCACCTCCAGGAAGCCGTGGGCATCCAGGAAGTTGCGCAAGGCCCGCACGATGGCGGCCCGGGTGCGGAAGATCTCCCGCACCTCAGGGTGGACGGCCAGGTCCGCGTACCGCTGCCGGTAACGCAGTTCAGGGTCGGAAAAGGGGGTGTGCTTGGTCCGCTTCTCCGCGGGCAGGGGGGTGATGGCCTTGGCCAGCATCTTGAAGTCTTCCACCCGCACCGTAATCTCCCCTGTGCGGGTGCGGAAGAGGGGGCCCGTGGCCTCCAGGAAGTCGCCGATGTCGAACATCTTGTTGAAGAACTTGAGGCGGTCTTTCCCCAGCACGTCGGCCTGGAAGGCCAGCTGGATGCGCCCGTGGCCGTCTTCGATGTGGGCAAAGGTGATGCGGCCCAACTGCCGGACCGCGCGCAGGCGTCCGGCCACGGTGACGGTTGGGCCTGGCTGCTGCGCGCGTTCGGCTTCCAGGAAGGCTTCGATGGCCTGTTGGGTGGTGTGGGTCCGGTTGCTGCGGTTGGGGTAAGGTTCAATCCCCATCTCCCGCAGCTGGCGGATTTTCTCCAAACGCACCTGTTCCAGGGGCGTGTATTCCCGGGGCATGGGCTGCTCCTGTGGGGGGAAGATGGGGGAATTATAACCCGCTTCGTACCCTGAGGGTGGTAGAATGCCCCCGCAAGCCGTGGCGGGAGGTGGGTCATGCGCTTCTTCAACGAGTTCCTCGGCGTGGAAATGGAAGTCCCCGACACGCCCACCCGCATCGTCTCCCTGGCCCCGGATATGACCGAAATGGTCTTCCGGCTGGGCCTGGATGATGCGTTGGTTGGCGTGAGCCTGTACTGCTGGCGGCCCAGGGGGAGGGTAGAAGGCCGACCGCGCGTGGGCGCGTATCTGAAGGTGGTGTGGGAACGCTTGGAGGCCCTGCAGCCTCAGGTGGTGCTGACCACCCTGGGCGCGCAGCGCCAGACCACCCAGGACCTCTTGCAACGGGGGTATGCGGTCCTGGCCCTGCCCGTGCCCATATCCCTCGCGGGCATTCTGGAGAACCTGCGCCGGCTGGCCGCCGCGCTGGGTCGGCTGCCCCAGGCCGAAGCCGTCAACCGCAGCCTGGTCGAGCACCTGACCCAACTGCAGGGGGCCCTGCCCCGGTTGCGGGTGTACTGGGAAGTGGACCTGGGCGGTCCGATTACGGCCGGCGGCGCGACCTACGTGACCGACGCCCTCCACTGGCTGGGCCTGGAGAACATCTACGGGGACCGTAGCCAGGCCTACTTCCAGCCCGATGACCAGGAAACCCGTGACCTGGCCCCTGACCTGGTGCTCTACGAACCCAAGCGTTCCCGAAACCCCCAGCCCGAACGCTGGGCCGCCCGTCTGCGGGAGCGGCTGCAGATGGACGTTCCCATCGTGGTCATCCCCCACGACAGCCTGGCCCACTACGGCCCGGCCCTGATCGACGAAGTGCTGCCCGATGTGGCGCGGCAGGTGCGGGAGGCTGTGACGCGCGGCCAGCAGGCGGGTGTTTGAACAGGGGCTGCCCTTTTCGTGTCCCCGCGTGGGGCGCACTTCATGACGCTTCCCTGACGTCCACCTCCGATAATCGGGCTAACTTCCCGTTGGAGGTGGACGTCATGTTTCGGAAGACCTTTGGGTTTATCGTTGGATTGTTGCTCCTTGGAGGGTGTACCGCGC
>JALXBY010000339.1 GCA_026991215.1 Anaerolineales bacterium | reverse complement strand
TCGATGTACAGGTCCTCTTCAGGCAGGTAGGCCTCGGGCTGGTAGTAGTCGTAGTAGGAGACGAAGTACTCCACCGCGTTTTCCGGGAAGAAGGCGCGGAATTCCGAGTAGAGTTGCGCGGCCAGGGTCTTGTTGTGGGCCAGGACCAGCGCGGGCATCTGCAAGGCCTCGATGACCTTGGAAATCACGTAGGTCTTGCCCGTGCCAGTCGCGCCCAGGAGCACCTGGTGCCGGTACCCCTTGCGCACGCCTTCCACCAGTCGGCGGATGGCCTGGGGTTGGTCACCTGTGGGTTCGAAGGGCGCGTGCACGCGAAACGCGGGCATGGCCTGTCCTCTTGGGGTGTGTAGGCTCCTTCAATGTTACCAACAGGCCATGCCCGCGAAGCCTTTTCCCCACCGCGAACCGCCGGTCGCGCAGGGCCCCCTGGACGCTATTCCTCAAATGTGAATCGGCTCCCCCAGCACCGCGTGGGCGACCTCGGCCAGGATTTCGCTCAAAGTTGGGTGCGCGTGGACGTTGCGCGCGATTTCCTCGGCCGTGAGTTCCATCATCCGGGCCAGGGTGAGTTCGGGCAGGAGTTCGGTGACCTCCGGGCCGATGAGATGGGCACCCAGGATTTCACCGTAGGTTTCGTCGATGACCAGCTTGGCCCAGCCCTCGTATTCGTCCAGGGCTAAGGCCTTGCCAATGGCCTGGAAGGGAAACTGTGCGGTCTTGACCCGGTACCCCCGTTCCCGGGCCTGGGGTTCGGTCAGGCCAAAGGCCGCCACCTGGGGATGGCTGTAGACCGCGCGGGGCATGAACGCGTAGTCCAACGGGTCGATCTCCCGGCCGGCGATGGCCTCCATGCAGCGGATGCCCTGGGCAGAACCCACATGGGCCAGCATGAGTTTGCCGGTGACGTCGCCAATGGCCCAGATGCCGGGCACGTTGGTGGCCATACGCTCGTCGATTTCGATGGCCCCGCGCGGGGTCAGCCGGACGCCCACGTCCTCCAGGCCCAGGTCCTGGGTGTTGGGCCGGAAGCCGATGGCTACCAGCACCTGGTCGCCCTCCAGGGTCACCTCGCCTTTGGGACCTTCGGCCCGCACCCGCACGCCCTGCTGCCCGGCTTCTACCCCTGTGACCTTGTGGCCGGTGAGTACCCGGATTTTGCGCTTTTCCAGGCTGCGGCCCAGGGCCTTGCCCAGGTCCGGGTCCTCCATGGGGAGCAGGTGGGGCATCATTTCCACCACGGTGACCTGCGCGCCGTACGCGTGCCAGATGGTCGCGAACTCCACGCCAATGGGCCCGCCGCCGATGATGATGGGCCGTTCCGGGAGCCGTTCCTGCAGGATGGCTTCTTTATAGGTAAGCACCCGCTCGCCATCGGCCTCGACCCCCGGCAGCATGATGGGCCGCGCGCCCGTGGCCACCACGATGTGGCGGGTCTCCAGCACGTAAGGCTCCCCTTCCTGGGGCGTGACCTGCACCTGGCCCACCGCCAGGATGCGGCCGGTGCCCATGTGGACCTCGACGTCGTTCTTGCGCATCAGGAAGGCCACGCCCTTGGTCAGCCGCTGGGCCACTTTGCGGCTGCGTTTGACCGCCTGGGCGTAATCGGCCTGGAAGCCCTCGAACCGCAGGCCAAAGGTTTTGGCCTTGTGCCGCAACACGTACACCAATTCCGCGTTCCGGAGCAGGGCCTTGGAAGGGATGCAGCCCACGTTGAGGCACACCCCGCCCAGCCAGGTCTTTTCCACCAGGGCGACCTTCATGCCCAGCTGGGACCCGCGTATCGCGGCCACGTATCCGGCCGGTCCCGCACCAATGACCACAACGTCATAAGCAGGTGCCATGGGGGTACTCCTGGGGGGAGATGGTGGACGGTGGTGAGTGGTCAATGGTCATTCGTCGTTGGTCGTTCGTCGTTGGTCGATGGTCGATGGTCGTTCGTCGATGGTCGGTCGTCGTTGGGGGAAGCGCACTGCCGACTGCGCACCGCCCACTGCGGACTGCCGACTGCGGACTGCACACCGCCGACCGCCCCTATCGCCCATTGCCGTAGTAGTACAGGAAGCGCAGGATGGCCTCCATGCCCTTTTCCCAGGTGGGCAGGTGCTGCCGTTCGTTGGGGCCGTGCAGGTTGCTATCGGGCAGGGCAAAGCCCGTCAGCACCGAGGAGATGCCGGCCATCTCTTGCAGATAGGCCACGGCCGGGATGGTGCCGCCGTTGCGGGCCAGGTAGGGTTCCTTGTGCCATGTATCCTGCAAGGCCCGCTGGAGGGTCTGCACTTCCGGGGTATCCAGCGGAACCTGCACCGGCAAAGCCCCGCCCAGGTAATCCAGTTCCCAGCGGACGTGCTGGGGCATGCGGGCCTCCAAAAAGGCCCGGACCTGTTCGTGGACCTTCTCCGGCCGCTGGTTGGGCACCAGGCGGCAGGAGAACTTCACCGTAATCTCCCGGGGGATGATGGTCTTGCTGCCTTTCCCGATGTAGCCGCCCAGGGCCCCATGGAACTCCAACGTGGGCCGGATGGTGCTTCGTTCCAGGGGCGTGAACCCGGGTTCGCCGGCAAAGCCCAGGATGCCCCATTTTTCCCTGGCTTCGTCTTCGGTGGGGAAGGGCATGCGGGCCAGCAACCGACGCTCTTCCTCTGTGGGCTGCACCACGTCGTCGTAAAAGCCCGGCAGGGTGATGCGGCCCTGGTCGTCGTGCATCTGGCCCAGAACGTGGAAGGCCGCCTGCAACGGATTGGGCACCGGCCCGCCGTACATGCCCGAATGCAGTTCCTGGTTGGGGCCGTAGACCCGCAACTCGAACAGGGCAATCCCCCGCAGCCCGTACATGACGGTGGGCATATCCGGCCCCAACATCCCGGCATCCGGGTTCAGGCACACATCGGCCTGCAGGTCCTGGGCGTGTTCCCGCAGCAGTTGGGGCAGGGAGGGGGAGCCGATTTCCTCTTCCCCTTCCAGGAGGAACTTGATGGTCAGGGGCGGCTGGCCCTCGCTGAGCAGCAGCGCGTGCACCGCGGCCATGAGCGCCACGATTTGGGCCTTCATGTCCGCGGCGCCCCGGGCGTAGATGTAATCCCCCATGACCACTGGCTCGAAGGGCAGGGAACGCCAGGTTTCGTTGCTGCCGGGGGGCTGGACGTCGTAGTGGCCGTAGAGCAGTACCGTCGGCCCATCAGGTGGGCCGGGGATGTAGCCATACAGGGCCGGGTGACGGGGGGTCTCCCACAGGGTGACCTGGGCGTCCAGGTCCAGGCGCAGCCGGCGGGCCAGCCATTCCACCGCGCGGCGCATCTCGGCCTGGTACGCCTCATCGGTGGAAATCGATGGGATGCGCAGGAAATCTTCGAGCCACCGCA
>JALXBY010000338.1 GCA_026991215.1 Anaerolineales bacterium | reverse complement strand
CCTGGAGGGTGTGATTCACGAGATGCACTTCGAATACGCCAACCGGGACAGCCGCGAACCCGGCGTTTCCCCTGAAGTACGGGTCGGCTACACCGCCACCCTGAACCTCATCAAGGATACGAACTTCATCATCGGCCTGGGCGTGCTGGACGTGCATACGGACTTCATCGAACCCGTGGAACTCATCCGGGACCGCATTCTCTACGCGCTGGAGGTGGTCCAGGACCCGAACCGGATTTACGTGGCCCCCGACTGTGGCCTGCGCACCCGCACCTGGGACGTGGCCTTTGCCAAACTGCGGAACATGGTGGCGGCCGTGCAGCAGGTCAAGGCCAAGTTGGGGATATGAGGGAGCGGCGGTGGGCACCACGGTGCGTCGTCCGCCGACGCAGAGTAGCCTCACTGCCCACTGCCCACTGCCGACGGCCGACGGCAGACCGCCCCACCGACCGCGGCGCAACACCCTTGCCAAATACCCGCCGGACGGCTATAAATGGCCTTGCCCCGCCCGAAGCACCCATCCAGCCTCGCGGGGGCCAGTCCTTTCCAACATTCCCCCAAAGGAGGAGAAAAGATGCGCAAGTGGTGGCTGTGGGTGTTCATGCTCCTGGCGTTGGTGGTGCTCGCCGCCTGCCAGCGCCAGCAACAGCAGGCCGGCAAGCCCGACTGTGCCAGCCCCGATGTGCTCTGTGTGGGCCTGGTGACCGATGTGGGCAAAGTGGACGACAAGTCCTTCAACCAGTCCGCCTGGGAGGGCGTGCTCAAGGCCAAGGAAGAACTGGGCGCTTATGTTGAATACATCGAAACCCAGGACCCCAAGGACTATGAAACCAACATCCAGCTTTTCGCAGACCAGGGATATGACGTCATCGTGACCGTGGGCTTCGGCCTGACCGAGGCCACCAAGAAGATGGCCGACAAATACCCCAACATCTATTTCATCGGCGTGGACCAGTTCCAGGATGAACCCAAGAAGAACCTGGCCGGGTTGATTTTCCGTGAGGACCGGGCCGGTTTCCTCGCGGGGGCGCTCGCGGGCATGATTACCAAGACCAACTTCGTGGTGGGCGTGCTGGGCACCGACCTGGTACCGCCCGTCAAGGCCTTTGGCACCGGCTACGTCAACGGCGCCAAGTACGTGAACCCCGACGTCAAGGCCCAGGTGGTCTATCACCCCGGCGGCCTGGCCAACGCGTTCACCGACCCTGAGTGGGGCGCTTCCACCGCCAAGCAGCTCATGGACCAGGGCGCGGACGTGGTCTTTGGCGCGGGCGGCAAGACGGGCAACGGCGCGCTCATCCAGGTGGCCGAGTACGCCAAGGCCGGTAAAGAGGTCTACTGCATCGGCGTGGATACCGACCAGTGGTACACCGTCCCTGAGGCCCGGCCCTGCCTGGTCACCAGCGCGATGAAACTCATCACCCCCGGTGTGTTCGAACTCATCAAGTTGGCCAAGGAAGGCAACTTCCCCGGCGGCAACTACTACGGCGGCGTGGGCCTCGCGCCCTTCCATGACTTCGAGGACAAAATCCCGCAAGAGGTCAAGGACAAGCTGGCCGAAATCCGCAAGGGCCTGGAGGACGGCTCCATCGACACCGGCTGGAACCCGTGAGCACCCAGGGGAAACACCCCAAAACCCGGGGGACCTCCCCCGGGTTTTTTGTTGCTATAATTGAGGCGCCTGAACCCAACCAAGGAGGCCACGCATGAGCCTGGAGGAACGCCTCCTCGCGTGCGAGGACAAATTCCAGGTCCTCTGGAGGCATCTTTGACCTGGATACCAAGCGGCAACGGCTGCAGGAACTGGAAGCCAAAGCCCAGGACCCGGACCTGTGGTCCCGGCCTGAGGAAGCCTCGCGGGTCATGAAGGAACTCAACAGCCTCAAGGAGGAAATCGAGGCCTGGGAAGCCCTGCGGACGCGGCTGCACGACGCGCGTGAACTGCTGGAACTGGGCGACCTGGAACTGCAGGAAGAACTGGAAGAAGAAATCGCCGCGCTGGAAGCCGAACTGGAGCGCCGGGAACTCCAGACCCTGCTTTCCGGCCCCTACGATAAGCACCCCGCGCTGCTCAGCATCCATGCCGGGGCCGGGGGCACCGATGCCCACGACTGGGCCGAGATGCTCATGCGCATGTACCTGCGCTGGGCCGAAAAGCGGGGCTTCCGCACCGAAGTGCTGGACTACATCCCCGGCGAGGAAGCCGGCATCAAAAGCGTGACCCTGGCCATCGACGGCCCGTACGCTTACGGCTACCTCAAGGGCGAAAAGGGCGTGCACCGGCTGGTACGCATTTCCCCCTTCGACGCGTCCCGGCGCCGACACACGTCCTTCGCCCTGGTGGAAGTGCTGCCCCAGGTGGAGGAGGACCTGGACGTGGACATCCGACCGGAGGACCTGAAAATCGAGACCTACCGGGCCTCCACCGCGGGCGGCCAGCACATGCAGAAGAACGCGACCGCGGTGCGCATCACTCATCTGCCCACGGGCATCGTGGTTCAGTGTCAGAACGAACGTTCCCTGACCCAGAACAAGCGCAACGCCCTGCGGGTGCTCAAGGCCCGCCTGCTGGAGCGCAAACGCAAGGAGTTCGAAGAGAAAATGGCCCAACTCAAGGGCGAATACCGCAAGGCCGAATGGGGCAATCAAATCCGTTCCTACGTGCTGCACCCATATCAAATGGTCAAGGACCACCGCACCGGATATGAAGTGGGCAACGCGCAAGCCGTTCTGGACGGCGACCTGGATGGGTTCATCGAGGCGTATTTGCGGTATCTGGCTTTGGGGGAAAAGGCGACCCCGGCCCCCCGCGAATGAAGCGGCTCCCCGGAAGCGCCATGAACGCCCGACGTCCCCTGGTCCTGCTCCTTTTGAGCCTGTTCCTCCTCATGGGTTGGGCGGCCGCGTGCAGTCGCAGCGCCCGGCCCAGCCCGTCCGCGGTCGCCTCGCCCACGGCCTTCCGGCCCCAGGCCGGCACGCGGCCGCGGCCCACGGCCACCCCGGTTCCGGCCACGCCCACCGCGACGCCCATCCCCGCGGTGGCCCTGGTCAACGGGGAACCCATTTCGCGGGCCGAGTGGGAAGCCGAGACCCAACGGGTGCTGGCCGCGGCCCAGGAGACCGGTCGAAACCTTTCCCTGGAAGAAGCCCAACGCCTGGCCCTGGGGCGTCTGGTCGAGGAAACCCTGCTGGCCCAGGCCGCGGCCCAGGCCGGCTACCGGCCTTCGGAAGCGGAGGTGGAAGCCCGCATCCAGGCCCTGCAGCAGGAAGTGGGGGGTCGCGACGCGTTCCTCAAGCGGCTGCAGGCCCGGGGCTACCCCGACGAAGCCGCGTTGCGCCGCGCGCTGCAGCGGTCCATGGC
>JALXBY010000337.1:9254-11067 GCA_026991215.1 Anaerolineales bacterium | reverse complement strand
AATGCGTTGCTTCCGGGCCTCCGCGACCTCGACCACTTTGGCCAGAATCTCCCCGACCCGGCGGCCGGTCTTGGCCGAAACGAAGAGGATGGGGGCATAGTCCAGGAAGCGGAGCCGATGGCGCACGTATTCCTGGTAGCGGAAGTAGGTCCCCGCGTCCTTGGGCACCGCGTCCCATTTGTTGACCACGATGACCGCGGAGACCCCTGCGTCCTGGATGAAGCCGCCGATGTGGGCATCCTGCGCGGTCACGCCCTCGGTCGCGTCGATGACCAGCAGGGCTACGTCGGCCCTTTGCAAAGCCCGCAGCGCGCGCAGCACGCTGAACTTTTCCACCCCTGGATTGATGCGACCTTTCCGGCGGATGCCGGCCGTATCCACCAGCACGATTTCCCGGCCGAAGTACCGGATGACCTCGTCCACCGGGTCCCGCGTGGTGCCGGGGATGGGGCTGACCAGGGCCCGGTCCGTGCCGGTCAGCCGGTTGAGCAGGCTGGACTTGCCCACATTGGGCCGGCCCACGATGGCCACGTGGATGCGGTCCGCGTCCTGCTGCTGGGCTTCGTCGAAGGTGGGCGCGTGGGGGAGCAGGGCCATCAGGCGGTCCAGCATGTCGCCCACGCCCTTGCCGTGCAGGGCGGAGATAGGCACCGGGTCCCCAAAGCCCAGGCGGTAGAACTCGCCCAAACCGGCCTTGTGCTGTTCGGTCTCCACTTTGTTGGCCACGAGCAACACGGGGGGCTTGCGGTTTCCTTTTTCATCCACCTGTTGAAAGCGGCGAAGCAGGTTGGCGATTTCCTCGTCGGCCGCGGTCAGGCCGTCCTGGGCATCCACCACGAAGAGGACGGCATCGGCTTCGGCCAGGGCTTCCTGGGCCTGCTGCCGGATGTCTTCGATGAAGTCGGCGGAATCGATGGAGAGGGGCGGCCGGCCGCTGCGGGAAGCGGTGGGGTCCAGGCCACCGGTATCGACCAGGTCGAACACCCGGCCCTGCCATTCCACAGTGCCGAGCAACCGGTCCCTGGTGGTGCCGGGGACGTCGTACACCACGGCCCGACGCTCGCCGATGAGCCGGTTGAACAGGGTGCTTTTGCCCACGTTGGGCCGTCCAACCAACACCACCAAAGGCTTGCGACGTTGGGGCATACCTGCTCCCCAGGGGGTGGGAATCCCGTTGGTCCCGCACAGCGCGCGGGTGGCCGAGGACGTCCCCATTCTATCAAAACGGGCAGGGGACGGTGGGGGTGGAGGTTTGTTCCATGATGGTTTGAAAGCAGGTACCCTGGTCAACAGGTGTGCTTGCCCCCCCTTTGCAGGCCTGCCCCCAACGTTCGCAAGAAGTACAACTTGGCCGGTGTTCTTGCAAGGCAAGGAAGAAGAATGAGGCACACATCCAAAGCACCGAAGCCGGGACCAAGGAACAGTGGGGCGCCGTACAACTGGGCGACCAACGGTTCAACCGCCAGGCAGTGGACCTGGGCCTGCGCATAGCCCGACCGCCTGACGCATCCCTGCCCCAGCCACGCGATGAACAACAAGCCCAGCAAGGAGGCAATGGGGGAGCATAGCCCTCGCGAACCATAGGGGACTGCGTCCTCCCCTCTTGCCATTTCTGTGCTTTGCAGTATACTTTGCACTACAAAGAACATTACAAAACCAAACTCCCTGGAGGCAAACCATGCGAGGCTTCTGGGCCTTGTTCAAAACCGACCTGAAACTCTACTTGCGGGAACCCGCGGCCGTCTTCTTCACCCTGATGTTCCCCGTGCTCCTCGTCGTCATGGCCGGGTATTCCTTCGGTGCGGAGGTGGTG
>JALXBY010000337.1:0-9244 GCA_026991215.1 Anaerolineales bacterium | reverse complement strand
GTGGTGTTCACCTCGCCCGGTGGGCTGGAGGTCCGTATTCTGGATGTGATGCTCCCTGCAGTGCTGGTCGTCGTCATGGCCACCCAGGGGCTGATGGGTGTGTACCCGACCATCACCTCCATGCGGGAAGGCGGGGCGCTCAAGTACTACCGCACCCATCCCATCCGGCCCGTGCACATCTTCGCCTCCCAGTTCGCGGTGGGCCTGGTCATGCTGGTCGCGGCCCTGGTGCTGGTGGTGGCCGCGGTGCAGGTCTTCTTCGGCCTGCGCTACGACGGCGACCTGCCCATGCTGCTCCTGGCCGGGCTGGTGATTTACGCCGCGTTCTTCACCATGGGCTTTGGCCTGGCCGGGGTGACCTCCTCCACGCGCGCGGCTCAGGCCCTGGGCAGCCTGCTTTTCTTCCCCATGATGTTCCTCTCCGGTAGTTTCGGCCCGCGAGAGGGTCTGCCTCCGGCCCTCAAGTTCCTCTCCGACCTGATGCCCATGACCCACGCCTCGGACCTGCTCACCGACCTATGGTTTTCGGGGCCCCTTTCCCTGCGGGAAGCCTGGCAGTTGCCCCTGCACTCCTTCCAGGGCACCGATTTCCTGGGGCGGGTGTGGTTCCCCCAGGTGACCGCGGGCCAGAGCCTGCTGTACCTCCTGATCCTGACGCTGGTCTTCGGCTTGCTTGCTGTGCGCGCGTTTCGCTGGGAGGAAGAAGGATGGGCCTTCCGGCCCGCCGCGCGCGGGGCCGTGCCCCCGGTTCCTCAAGAGGATTATGCCCTGGTGGTGGAGGGTCTGATCAAGACCTACGGCCCGGTGCGGGCCGTGGACGGCCTTTCCTTCCGGGTGAAGCCGGGGGAAATCTTCGGCGTGCTGGGCCCCAACGGCGCGGGCAAGACCACCACGTTGGAATGCATCGAGGGTCTGCGTCGGCCCGATGCCGGCCACATCCGGGTGCTGGGCCTGGACCCCATCGCGGATTACGGCCGGCTGGTCTACCGCATCGGCGTGCAACTTCAAGAAGCCGCGCTTCCCGCCCGGCTCAAGGTGAAGGAAATCTTCGACCTCTTTGCCGCGTTCTACCCCCGCACCCTGCCGGCGGAGATGCTCCTGGAACGCCTGGGGCTGCAAGCGCAGGCGGAGACCTTCTTCGGAAAACTTTCGGGCGGGCAGAAACAACGGGTCTTTGCCGCCCTGGCCCTGCTCAACGACCCCGAGGTGGTCTTTCTGGACGAAATCACCACCGGCCTGGACGCCCACATCCGGCGGGAAATCTGGGCCTTCTTGCAGGAACTGCGCCGGCAGGGCAAGGCCATCGTGCTCACCTCCCACTACCTGGAAGAAGCCCAGGCCCTGTGCGACCGGGTGGTGATTCTGGACCGGGGGAAAGCCGTGGCCCAGGGGCAGCCCCTGCAACTGGTGCAGGCCCTGGACTGGGCCTACCGGGTGGAAGTGGAGCCCGCCTCGGACGAGGCGCTGCCTGCCCTGGAAGGCGTGCCCGGCGTGCGCCGCGCCTTTTCCCAGAACGGCGCTTTGGTGCTGGAACTGCGCGACGCCGCGGCCCTGGAAAAGGTGCTGGCCGCGCTGCGAGCCCAGGGTGTGGGCTATCGCGCGGTCCGGGCGCGCGCGGCCTCCCTGGAAGATGTGTTTTTGGAGTATACGAGCAGTCGGCAGTCAGCGGTCCGCGGTCAGCAGGAAGCGGTCGGCAGGCAACAGTGAGCGGAAGCCTTCAGCCGTCGGCATGCGGCCGCGTTTCCTGGGCGCAGGAGCCGCCGCGCAGGGGGAGGGCAAAGCAAATGCGGGCGCCCTGGGTGTAATGGGGGTCCACCCAAATGCGGCCACCGTGGGCCTCGACGACCGCGCGGGCCAGGTAGAGGCCCAGGCCCACGCCGGGCTTGTGTTCCGTGTGGGGGCTGCGGAAGAAGGGGTCAAAGACGTGGGCCCGGTCCTCCGGCGCGATGCCCGGCCCCTGGTCGGCCACGCAAACCACGACCTCCCGGTCGAGCACCTGGACCTGCACCTGCACGGTGGTCCTGGCCGGTGCGTACTTGACCGCATTGCTCAACAGATTGGTCAACACCTGCTCCAGCCGGGCTTCGTCGGCCCGGAGGAGGGGCACGTCTTCGGGGACAGCGAGATCGAAGGTGTAGTCCGGGTACTGGCGGGCAAAACGCTGTACGATGCGTTCGATGAGCGCGCGCAGGTCCACGTCCTGACAGCGGAGTTGGAGCGCGCCGGCCTGCATGCGGGAAGCATCGAGCAGGTCCTGCACTAAGCGGGCCAGGCGGTCGGCTTCTTCCTCAATGACCTGCAAGGCTTCCTGGAGCAAGGCCTCGTCCGGCTTCAAATCGGGCCGGCGCAGGGTGCCCACGTAGCCCTTGATGAGCGCGATGGGCGTCTTGAGTTCGTGGCTGATGGTCGAGATGAACACGGCCTTGAGCCGGTCGGCTTCCCGGAAGGCGCGGATATCCCGCGCGCTGGCAATCACGTTGAGCAGGGCCTGCCCGCTTTCATCGAACAGGGGCGCGTAGGTGATGCCCACGGGCAGGGGCTTGCCAGAGGGCCGCTCCAGGTCGCCCTGGACGTAGAGGGGTTCGCGGGTGGCATAGGGCCAGCCCTGCACCAGGGCCTCTTCCAGGGGCAGCCCCCGCTCGATGCGCTTCCAGCGGATGACCTCCTGGTGGCTGCGGCCCACCAGGGCCTCCCGGTCCGCACCGTACATGCGGGCAAAGGCCGGGTTGACCCGCTCCAGCCTGTATTCGGCATCCAGGATGAAGATGCCGTCGGCCACCGCGTCCAGGAGGGCATCCATGCGTTGCTTTTCCCGGTGCAGGCGGGTATATAGCCGGGCGTTGTGCACAGCGATGGCCGCCTGCTCCGCGAACAGGCGAAGCCGGACGAAGTCCTCCTGGGTGAACAGACTGCGGTAACTCCGGTAGACGTAGAGCAGGCCCAGGAGTTCCCCACGGGCAATCAGGGGCATGCCCAGGCCCTGGGCCAGCCCCAAGCGGGGCACGTGGGTCAACCATTCCAGCCGGCGCAGCAGTTCGGGAAGTTCGTAACGCACCGGGTCGCTGCTATGGAGGGGGACGTCCTCCACCAGGGTTTCCAACAGGCGCACGTAAGGCATGGGGAAGCCGTGGACTGCAGCCAGGTACCAGCCGCTTTCCTCTCTGAGGAGCACCACGCCCGCGCTGCCCGCGGCAATGGCCACCGTGGTTTCAATCAGCCGGGCCAGCAGGCGCTCCAGGTCCAGTTCTTCCAGAATCCCCCGCAGGATTTCGATGAGATACTCTTGGTGGTGGAGCCGAAAATCAGGGAGCATGGTGCACGCTCCGTTGTTGGATAAAGAAAGCGGGGGCCGGTGCGCCCCCGCTTTCCCGTGGAGTTGCCTCGTTTACTTACCCTTGTAGGGCAGGAAGAGGAGCGGGTTCACCTTGCCGTACTGGGCGTTGATCATCTCGATGTGCACATGGGGGCCGGTGGAGCGGCCAGTATTGCCCATGGACCCAATGATCTGCCCTTGGTACACCTCTTGGCCGCACCCTGCCAGGATACGGCTCATGTGGGCATAGAGGGTCTTCCAGCCGTTACCATGATCAATGACCACTACGTTACCGTACCCACCGTTATGCCAGCCCGCATAGACCACCACGCCATGGTCCATAGCGAAAATGGGGAGGCCCAACTTGCCCGCGATGTCAATGGCCGGATGCGCCACGCTGTAAGGGGTCGTGATGATGTATGTGGTCGTAGGCCAGATGAAGGTGTAGGTTCCAATGGGGCCATAACCGATAGGGCCGCACTCACCAGGCCCGCGCAGGGGCGAGTAGGCGAGTTTCTCCCGAATGAAGCGCGGCAGCCGCCAGTCGATGTCCTTGAGTTCCGCGCCGGGGATGAAGAGCAGCGTGCCTTCGGGGATGTTCTTGGAGGCCTCGTCGTCCACCAAGACCGCGGGGTCCAGTTCGTTGGTGGGGAAATCCACGATGACAGCGGGGTCCACCTTGAACTTTTCCGCCACCTTCTGGAGGGTATCGCCCTCTTCCCATTCGTAGAGGATGCCATCCTGCGGCGGGATGATGAGTTCCAGGCCAGGCCGCAAGGTATGGGCATCCCCTTTCAAGGTCTTGACGTTGCTCCAGAAGATGGTTTCCACCTTGAGGCCAAAGCGCTCGGCAATGGAAGCCAGGGTATCGCCCGCCCGTACCGTGTACTTGATGGGTTTGGTGCGCACCAGTTGGGGGATGTCGGTATCCAGCACCAGGCGCCGGGTGATGCCATAGACCGGCGCAGGCGTGGGGAAGGGCGGCAGGGACACCTCTTCTTCTTGGGTCTGGCTTTGTTCCTCTTCTTGGGGAATGCTCCCGGCCAGGGCCGCAGCGTTCATCACGTTGGCCGGTTGTGGGGTGAGAACGAAGGCGGGGGTATCGGGGAGGCCGGAGAAGCGGAAGAACACGGTCGCGCCTACCAAAAGCACCACAACGGTCAGATGCGAAAGCCACCGGCCCAGAGGTTCCAGTAACCCCATTTGGGCCAGGCGTTCCCAGGTCCAGAACTCCGGACCGGGCGCCTCGTCGGGGTCGACCGAAACCTCGGTCATCCAGCGGATTTTGTCTTCGTCCATCGTTGGCCTCCAGGGACACGCGTTGATGAAAGCCGGACCTCGCGGTGGGTCCTCCGAACAATACTTTCATTACATCGTACCTTTTCACCGGGCGCCCTTCTTATACTTGAAAGCCCAACCCCTGTCAAGTGCCCCTGGCGTAGGCGATTATCCTCAATTTTGCGGGAGGTGAAGATGGCCTACTTCTGGAACCTGATGTACCTCTTCCGCCCGCCGTGGGATACCGGCCGACCCCAACCCGCTTTGGTGGAATGGATAGAGCGCACCCGGACCCGACCCGGTCGGGCGCTGGACCTGGGCTGCGGCACCGGCACGAACGCGATTTACCTGGCCCGCCAGGGTTTTCAGGTCACCGGCGTGGACATCGCCCGGCTGGCCATCGCCAAGGCCCGCCGCAAGGCCCAGGAAGCCGGCGTGGACGTCCGCTTCCTCGTGGCCGACGTGACCGACCTGCCCCCGGACCTGGGCACCTTCGACCTGGCCCTGGACGTGGGCTGCTTCCACAGCCTGAGCCAGGAAGACCGGGCGCGCTATGTGGCATCGCTACAGCGGGTGCTGGTGCCGGGTGGCGTGTACCTGCTGTACGCCTTCCTCCCCCTGGAGAAAGGCCAGCGTCGGCCCGGCCCTCGCGGCATCACCTCAGAGGAGGTGCAGGGCTATTTCCAGGAGGGCTTCCATCTACGGGAGGCCCAACGCCGGGAGGACTGGCGGCCCGCGGTCTTCTACGTCTGGCAGCGGATGGCATAGCATTCTGAGGAATAACCTGCCTGTGATGTCCTCCCCCATCCCTCGCTGGCGACGCCTGGCTGCCCTGGGGCTCTCCCTGTTCGCACTGGGACCCGTGCTCTGGCTTTGGGGCGTGTTCCTGGTTCTGCCCGACCGAGGATGGCTGGGACACCCCGTGGGCATGGCTTATGCCGTGGGTTGGTTGCTGGCTGCTGCGTCCCCCGCAACGGCCGCCGTCGCCATGAACCGCAATTCGCGGCTCAAACCCGTGGTATGGGGGCCATATACAGCCGCAGGGTATCTTCTGGGTTTCGTTGTCCCCGGCCTGTTCAGCATCTTTCCCATGATGCTGGTCGCGGGCCTGGCTTGCCTGGGAGCCGCGTTGCTCCTCACCCCCAGTGGGCGTGGCCTGGCCCTATCCCTGCTGGTGACCCTCCTGACCACGTTGACCGTATTGGCTGTGGGACGCGGGCTATAGACTCGATAGCAACGCTCCACCCAACCCGCCGGAGTATAATTTCCTTTCAGCCAAATGCCGCCCCAGGGCGCAGCCCGCCCGCTTCAGCACTCGCAAGGAGGCCGATGCCCATGCGCGTCCCCTTCCGATGGCTGTTGGACTACGTCGATGTCGCGGACATTCCGGTGGAAGATGTGGCCCGCCGCATCACCATGGCCGGCCTGGAGGTCACCGCGTTGCACTACGTGGGCCGGCCCATGCCCAGTCAGGGCCGTTTCGACTTCAAAATCCTGGGCTTTGCCTGGGATCCGGAACGCATCGTGGTGGGCGAGGTGCGGGAGGTCCGCCCCCATCCCAACGCGGACCGGCTGGTCCTGGCCGTGGTCTACGACGGCCAGCAGGAACACGTGGTGGTCACCGGCGCGCCCAACCTCTTCCCCTTCAAAGGCCAGGGGCGCCTCCAGCAGCCCCTCAAGGTGGCCTTCGCCCGGGAAGGCGCGGTGTTGCAGGACCCGTACAACCCCGGCAAGACCTTCCGGCTCAAACGCAAGAAGTTGCGGGGTGTGGAATCCTACGCCATGGTGTGCTCGGAGCGGGAACTGGGCATCTCCGACGAGCACGAGGGCATCATCATCCTGGATCCGGATGCGCCCACCGGCGTCCCCCTGGCCGAATACCTGGGGGATGTGGTCATCGACATCGACATCACGCCCAACATGGCCCGGTGTCTGGGCATCCTGGGCGTGGCCCGGGAGGTGGCCGCGCTGTTCGAGCGGCCACTGCGCTACCCCGAAACCGAACCACCCATGCAAGGCCCGCCCCTGCAAGGCCGGGCGGACGTGGTCATCGAGGAACCTGACCTCAACCCGCGGTTTGCCGTGGGCCTGGTGGAAGGGGTGAGCCTGGGACCCAGCCCGTACTGGGTACAGTTCCGCCTGCGGCTGGCCGGGCTGCGGCCCATCAACAACATCGTCGATGCCACCAACTACGTGATGCTGGAATGGGGCCAGCCCTTGCACGCCTTCGATTACGACGTGCTGGTCCGTCGGGCCGGGGGGAAGGCACCGACCATCATCACCCGCCGTGCCCGACCGGGGGAAACCCTGACCACCCTGGACGGGGAAACCCGCACCCTGGACCCGGATACTGTGGTCGTGGCCGATACCCAGGGTGCGCTTTCCATCGCGGGCGTGATGGGCGGCCTGGAAAGCGAAGTCCGGGCCACCACCCGGCGGGTGCTGGTGGAATCCGCGACCTGGAACCCCGTGAACATCCGCCGCACCCGCAAACGGCTCAACCTGCAGACCGAGGCCGCGTACCGCTTCGAGCGGGGCGTGCACCCGGCCTTGGTGGAACCCGCGCTGAAACGGGCCCTGCTGCTCATGCACCGCTGGGCCCAGGGCACCGTGGCCCGGGGGCTGATCGACCGATACCCCAAACCCCACCAGGACCCGGTGAACACGGTTACCGAAGCCGACGTCTACCGGGGCCTGGGCATCCGGCTTTCCGCCCAGGAAATCGCGCGGCTTTTGGAGCGCTTGGAATTCCAATGCACCGTGGAAGGGGATAAGGTCATCGCGGTAACGCCACCCCACCGGCTGGACATCGGCGAAGGCGTGGTGGGCCGGGCGGACCTGCTGGAGGAAATCGCCCGCATCTACGGCTACGACCGGATTCCCGAAACCCGCCTGGCGGACGAACTGCCGCCCCAGGTGGGCAACCCCGACGTGGAACGCGAAGAGCACCTGCGGGACGTGCTGGCCCGCCTGGGCTTTCGGGAAGCCATCACCTACCGCCTGACCGCGCCCGAACGCGAGGCCCGAATGTACCCCGAAAACGAGCGGCCCTCGCGTACCTACGTCCGCCTGGTCAACCCCATTTCCCAGGACCGAAGGGTGTTGCGGCAGGAACTCCTGCCCGGCCTGCTGGAGGTGGCCGAAGCCAACGCCCGCTTCGTGGAGCGGCAGGCCCTGTTTGAAATCGGCCCGGTGTTCCTGCCGCGGGAAGGGGAACTCCTGCCCGCAGAGCCGCGGCGCCTGGCCCTGCTTTTGACCGGTTCCCGGGAAGCGCCCTTCTGGGGGCACGGCGAGCCTGAGGCCATGGACTTCTACGACATCAAAGGCCGGCTGGAAGCCCTGTTCCGCAACCTGCATCTGGAGGAACGCATCCAGTTCGAGCCTGGGGAGCACCCGGCCCTGCATCCAGGCAAGCAGGCCAGGGTACTGCTGGATGGGCAACCCATCGGGCATGTGGGGGAACTGCACCCCTTAGTCCGCCGCGGCTACGACGGTTTCCGCCATCCGGTGCTGGTGGCCGAGTTGGACGCGGAAGCCCTGCTCGCGGCCATACCCGAACGCTTCGAGGTCCGGCCCCTGCCCCAGTACCCGCCGGTCATCGAAGACCTGGCCTTCGTGGTGGACGAGGCCGTGCCCGCTTACCAGGTCATGGCCACGATTCGGGAGGCCGGCCGGCCTTACGTCACCCAGGTGGTGTTGTTCGACGTGTACACCGGGCCGGGCATCCCTGAGGGCAAACGCAGCCTGGCCTTCCGGGTCACCTACCAGGCCCAGGACCGTACGCTGACCGACAAGCAGGTGGCCAAAATCCGCGAGCGCATCGTGCGGGAGGTGGAAAAGCGCTTCCAGGCCCGGTTGCGGGGCCGTTGATGGGGAAAACGTATGCCGACCTTGCTCCTTGTGAGTCAGGACCGGACGCTGGAGTCCGTGTTTCGGGGGCTGCCTGCGGCCCTGGGGCGACCCGTAGCCGTAGCGCGGGTCCCTGCCCTTACCCATTCTTCCCTGCGCAAACCCAAACGGCCCTGGCACGTGGTGTGCCTGGACGTACGAGTGGTGCAGGAAACCCCGCTGGAGGGGCTGTACCCCCTGTTCCGGCATCTGTGGCAGGTGGCCCCGGCCCTCAAGTGGGTGGCCTTGGGGGAAGAAGAGGTGTTGCGGGGCCTGGGCTTCCCCGGCTGGTTGCGGTTTCACCGGGTGGTGCCCCCGCCCTGGACGGCCCAATCCCTGGCCCGGGCCTTGAAGCCTTTGCTCTTCCCCCCGGCCGACGTACAGGCCGCCCTGACCGACGCCCTGCCCCTGCCGGCCCGCCCGGAGTGGCTGGAGCACCCCAAGGTCCTGGAGATGTTGGAAAGCATCATGGACCAGGTGGAAGCCATGCAGGGCCTGGGCTGGTGGGCAGAAGGCCACGGGGTCCTGCTCTGGCTTGGGGAACCCCTGCCCCAGGCGATGGCCTTCCCCCAAACCCGCGGGGCGACCGCTGTCGCGGAGCGGCTGGCCTGGTGGCGCGGGGAGGATGGGGTGTTCTGGGTCTACGCGCTCCCGGTATTCCGGGCCACCTGGTTGACGGCCTGGGGCAGGGCCCCGCTGCCCTGGGAGGAGATCCGCTCCCGGATGCACTCCCTGCGGGACGCCCTCCACCACATGGAGCCGCCC
>JALXBY010000336.1 GCA_026991215.1 Anaerolineales bacterium | reverse complement strand
GGCCTGGGCCGCCCCCGCGGGGGCCAGGGCGAAAGCCCTTCCCCCTGTTGTGGAAACCCGTGAACCCGGCACCCCAACGCCCCAGGAGGACAAACCCATGCGTCAGCCTTCGCTACGCGGTCGGTATTTCGAGGACTTCGAGGTCGGCCAGGAAATCGTGACCCAGGGTCGGACCATCACCGAGGCCGATATCGTCAACTTCGCGGGCCTCTCCGGGGATTACACCGGCCTGCATACCAATGAAGTGGCGGCCCAGGCTTCCCC
Source organism: Anaerolineales bacterium (assembly GCA_026991215.1). Taxonomy (GTDB): domain Bacteria; phylum Chloroflexota; class Anaerolineae; order Anaerolineales; family DRMV01; genus S139-71. The sequence goes on along the minus strand of JALXBY010000336.1, from coordinate 3,099 downwards.
CTTTGGTCGGCGGGTGGCCCATGGGCTTTTGGTCATGTCCGTGGTTTCGGGTCTGGCCGTGCAGACGGGCCTGCTGGAAGGGACGATTCTGGCCTTCCGGGAAATTCGCGAATGGCGGTTCTCCCGGCCCGTGTTCCCCGGCGATACGGTCTACGCGGTGTTGCGGATTGTGGAAACCCGGCCCATGCCCCGGCTGGGCGGCGGCGCGGTGGACATCCAAATCACCGTCTACAACCAGAAGGACGAGGCCGTGATGCGGGGCATCTGGCGGGTGCTGGTGGCCTCCCGGCCTGAGGCCGATGGGTAAACCCCCTGATTCCGGGCCGTTGCCATGGCCAGCCGCCCCCCACGCGGTGTAGACCCTTATGGCTTTCCGGAACCGCAACGGCGGTTCCGGGTGCCAGCGCGCTTTCTTGGGGAAAGGGGGCAGCCCCAGGCCGCCCCGCGCCGCGGCCGGGGCTGTGGCTGCTTCGTGCTGGGGTGCCTGGGCGTGGTGGCCCTGGTGTTCTTTGGCCTGGCCGGGCTGCTCGGTTGGGGCCTCTACCAGTACTGGCGCATCGCCTCCACCCTGCCGGACGTGGCCGAACTCCGTTCCCGTGCCTCCACCTTCGAAACCACCCGCATCCTGGACCGGCAGGGGAACCTGCTTTATGAAATCATCGACCCCAGGGCCGGCCGGCGGCGGTACCGGACCCTGAACGAAATCTCCCCTTACATGGTCGCGGCCACCATCGCCACCGAGGACAAGAACTTCTACCGGCACCCCGGCTTCGACCCCGTGGCCATCCTGAGAGCGCTGTGGACCAACTACCAGGCCGGGACCATCGTCAGCGGCGCGTCCACCATCCCGCAACAACTGGCCCGGATGCTCCTCCTTTCCCCGGAAGAGCGGGCGCAGCGCACCTACGAACGCAAGGTCAAGGAAATCATCCTGGCCGCGGAAATCTCCCGCCGCTACAGCAAGGACGAGATTCTCGAACTCTACCTGAACGAGGTCTACTACGGCAACCTGGCCTACGGCGTGGAGGCCGCGGCCGAGACCTACTTCCAGACCACCGCGGACAAACTCACCCTGGCCCAGGCTGCGTTCCTGGCCGGGCTGCCCCAGGCCCCGGCCCAGTACGACGTCTACACCAACCGGGAAGCCGCGCTGGAGCGGGCCCGCCAGGTGCTGGGCCTGATGTATCAACTCAGCCAGGAGGAAGGCTGCATCTACGTGAGCAACGCGCCCCAGCCATTGTGCATCACCGCGGAGGATGTGGCCCGGGCCGCGGCGGAACTGGAGGCCTTTGACTTCCCACCTCCCCGCTTTCCCATGAAGTACCCCCACTGGGTGCTCTACGTCCGCGACCTGCTGGAACAGCGCTACGGCGCCCAGACCCTGTACCGGGCCGGGTTCACCGTCTACACCACGCTGGACCCCCAACTCCAGGAACTGGCCCAGCGCATCGTGCGGGAGCAGATTGCCAGCATTGGCCCCCAGCACAACGTGACCAACGCCGCGCTGGTGGCCATCCGGCCCCGGACCGGCGAGATTCTGGCCATGGTCGGTTCCGTGGATTTCTACGACGAGGCCATCGACGGCCAGGTGAACATGGCCCTCGCGCCCCGGCAGCCCGGTTCGGCCATCAAGCCCCTGACCTACGTCGCGGCCTTCGAAAAGGGCTGGACCCCGGCCACCCTTCTGTGGGACGTGCCTTCCGAATTTCCCCCTTCGGGCAACCCCAACGACCCCAGGCCGCCCTACAAGCCCACCAACTACGATGGCCGCTTTTGGGGGCCGTTGACCGTCCGCTACGCGTTGGGCAACTCCCGCAACGTGCCCGCGGTCAAGGCCCTGATGTTCGTGGGCGTGTACGACGACCCCAAGACCCCGTACGAGGACGGCCTGGTGGCCTTCGCCCGGCGGCTGGGCATCACCACCCTCAACCGGCCCGATTACGGCCTTTCCCTGACCTTGGGGGGCGGCGAGGTGCCCCTGCTGGAACTGACCGCGGCCTACGCGGTATTCGCCAACCAGGGGCGCCGAGTGCCGCCCGTGGCCATCCTGCGCATCGAAGACCGACAGGGGAACGTGGTCTACGAATACCGGCCCCCCGAAGGCGTCCAGGTGGTCCGGCCCGAACACGCGTTCCTGATTAGCGACATCCTGGCCGACAACGACGCGCGGAAGCGGGCCTTTGGCCCCAATTCCCCCCTCAAACTGCCCTTCCCCGCGGCCGTCAAAACCGGCACCACCAACGACTGGCGGGACAACTGGACCATCGGTTACACGCCGGACCTGGTGGTGGGCGTGTGGGTGGGCAACGCGGACAATTCCCCCATGCAGAACATCAGTGGGGTGACCGGGGCCGGGCCGATATGGAACCGCTTCATGCAGGCGGCCATCCCCTATTTGGTGGGGGAGCCTTCCCCCTTCCCCCGGCCTTCCACCGTGGTGCGGAAGGAAATCTGCGCCATCTCCGGCACCGAGCCTTCCCCCTGGTGCCCCAAGCGTCGGCAGGAGTGGTTCGCGATCGACCAGCCGCCCCTGCCGGCTTCGGAAGACCTGTGGCAGAAGCCCCTGCTGGATACCTGGACCCTGCTCCTGGCCTCGGAGGAGTGCGGCCTGGACTTCGTGACCGACGAGTGGCTGGCCATCAAGGTGAACGACCCATGGGCCAGGAAGTGGCTGGAGGATACGAAGGCTGGCCGCAAGTGGGCCAAGGAGATGGGCTTCGACCCGCTGATTTTCTACCCGGAACGGGCCTGCAAGCAGGACGACCCCCGGCCTAAGGTGGACATCCTTTCCCCCAGAGACGGCGAGACGGTGACTACACCCCTGTTGGAAATCCGCGGGGTCGCGGCGGGCGAGGGGTTCCGCCGGTTCGTGTTGATGTATCAGGTGGGTGAGGAGAAACGGGTGCTGGTCGAACGGGAGGAGCCGGTGGAATCCCCCGACGTGCTGGCCCGGTGGAACCTGCTGGAGACCTGGGACTGGGCTACGCTGCCCCAGGAAATTGACTTGATTTTACGCATCGAGGGCGAAGGCCCCCGCTACGCGGAGCGGCGCATCCGGGTGCGCCTGGCTATCCCCACGCCCACGCCAACGCCCACGGC
>JALXBY010000335.1 GCA_026991215.1 Anaerolineales bacterium | reverse complement strand
GCCACGCCCACACCGTATACCTTCGAGGCCTTTCAGCAGGACCTGAAACGGGTGTTGCAGGAAGCCGGCATCTCCTATGCCGACCTGCGCAAGATTTTCCGGGACGAACTGTACCGTCAGAAACTCATCGAGGAACTGGAAAAGCAAATCCCCACGGAAGAAGAGCAGGTCTGGGTGCGCCACATCTTGGTGCCGGATAAGGAGACCGCGGACAAGGTCCTCCTGGAACTGCAGGAAGGCACGGACTGGTTCACCCTGGCCCAGAAGTACAGCCAGGACGCCTTCACCAAAGACCGGGGCGGCGATTTGGGGTGGATTGCTCGCGGGGATACGGTGCCCGAATTCGAGGAAATTGCTTTCCTCTTGGAAGTGGGCGAGGTCAGCGGCCCGGTGCAGACCCAGTTTGGCTGGCACATCATCCAGGTCCTGGGTAAGGAAGTGCGGCCCCTCAGCCCCCAGCAGCGGCAGCAGCGGCTGCAAGAGGCCCTGCAGCAGTGGCTGGCCACCAAACGAGCCGAAGCCGACATCGAAATCTACGAAAACGTGTGGCCCAAATACGTCCCCACCGAACCGGCCCTGCCGCCGCAAATCCAGCAGTTCCTGGCGCCGCAGCCCACGCCAGCCCTGGTGCCCGTGACGCCGCAACCCCTTACGCCCACGCCGTAAAACCGCACTTCGGGAGGAGGGGGGCCTGACGCACTGGCCCCCCTTTCTCTTTGGATGGGCCTTTTTGCTTGTCCTGGGCGGCCATGAACCCCTTTTTCGGAAACGACCTATGCGCGGCAAACCCTTGTGGCTGTGGTTGGGAACGGTGCTGGCCCTCTGGTCCCTGAGCGCCTGCATCCGGGGTCCCTTCGCCCCAGGCACCCCAACGCCAACGGCAAGACCGGCCACGCCCACGCCGGCCCGCCGCGGGCTGCGCATCTTCGTGGCGCCGCAGTGGGACCCCCAGGGGCCGGATGGCCAGGCCCTGCGCCAGTGGTTGCAGACCTGGTCCAGTGCCCAGGGTGTGCCCGTGCAGGTGCGCACCTTCACGCCGGAGGAAATGCAACAGTTCCTCCAGCACAGGGAGGTCGCGCCTGCGGCCGTGCCCGACCTGATGCTCATCCCCCATGAGGCCCTGGACCAGTTCTCCGGGTTCACCCCCATGCGCCTCGAACCGCCGCCGGACCCTCAGAAACTCCTCCTGGCCCAACAGGTGCATCCGGGCCTGCCCTGGGTGATTGGTTCGTGGGGCCTTTGGGTGCCCAAGGATGCCGCGGAAGCCTGGGCCGCCGCGGACTGGGCGGCCTGGCCCCGAAGGGCCTGGGCCTTCCCCGGCGGGCGGGATGTGCCTTATGAGTTGTGGCAACTGTACCGGGTGGCCGGCGGGGGCTTTCCACCGGATGCGCAAAACGAACAGGACCGAGCGGCCCTGCGCCGGGTATTGGGCCTGGTGAACCAGAGCCTGCGCCGGAAGACGCTGCCGGTCGAGGCCCTGACGTGGCGCGTGGAAGAGGTCCCGGCCCGCGCGCCGGAGGCCGCCTGGCTGCTGGGCACCCCGCCCCGGCCTGCGGGGGACGCCCGGCTTTTCCTCTTCCCCAACAACCCCAAAGGGGAAGCCGGACCCCTCTGGGTCCGCCTGTATCTATGGCTCCCCGGCCCGGCGCAGAACACGGCCCGGCGGCAGCAGGTCGAGGCCCTGCTGCAGGCCCTGTTTTCGCCAGTGGGGTACGCGCCCTTCGTGGCCATGGGGTGGCTGCCGGCTTTGGGGGAAGACGTCCCTGCGCTCTGGGCCCCCCAGTGGCCCGAAGTCGCCCTGCACGTCGAACGCACACCCGCGGAAGCGGACCTGGCCCCCTACACCCTGGCCTGGCAGTCGGCCCTGGCCGTGCTCTTTGAGCAACAAGGCGGCCTTGAGGATGCTGTGGTACGCTTCTTCGAGAACACGCCGTAGCCCAACCCCTGCGCACGATGCCCCATGCTGGGCCTGCACCTGGGTGATGCCACGGTCGACCTGACGGTGCTGCTTCCCCGCCTGCCCCAACAGGGCGAAGAGGTCATGATGCACGGCTGGCGGGCCGAAGCCGGGGGCAGCGCCGCGAACACCGCCATCGTGGTGGCCCGGTGGGGCGTGCAGGCCCGGCTGCTTGCACGGCTGGGCCAGGACCTTTGGGGTCGCTTCTGGCGTCAGCGGCTGGCCGCCATCGCCCGCCTGGACCTGACCTTCCTGCAAACGGACCCGGAACGGCCCACGGGCCTGGTGCTGGCTTTGGTGGATGCCTCAGGCGAGCGGACCTTTGTGACCCACCGGGGCGCGAACATCGCCCTGCAGCCGCCTTCCCTTGACGCGTTCTTCCGGCCCCGGCCCGCGTACCTGCATCTGACTGGCTACAGCGCGCTGGATGGCCCCCATCAGGCCACGGCCCAGCGGATGTTGGCGGAAGCCCAGGCCCGCGGGGTCCCGGTGGTGCTGGACGTTCCCCCGTTGGACGACGAAGGGGCCGCCCGCCGCCTCCGGGCCTGGTTGCCGCAGGTGCACATCCTCAGCCTGGGCTTAGAGGCCGCGCGGTGGCTGTTTGGCCCTATGGCTTCGGAGGACGCGTTGCTGAACCGGCTGCAGGAGCAGGTCCCGATGGTGGCGCTGCGCCTGGGGTCGCGGGGCGCGTACGTCGCGTGGGCGGGTGCGCGGCTCCGCCTCCCCGGCCTGCCCCTGGACCCGGTAGATACCACGGGCGCGGGCGACGCCTTCACCGCCGGCCTGATTCTGGGCTGGCTGTGGCAATGGCCGCCGTCGCGTACGGCCTGGTTCGCCCACCTGTTGGGCGCGGTGGCCACCACCCGCGAGGGCGCAGGCCCCGCCCTGCCCGGCCCCGCGGACCTGCGCCCCTGGCTATCCCGGCTTTCGCCCCATCTTCCTCCGGACTTGCGCACAGCGTTGGGCGGGGAGGGGTAGCACGCGGTGCGCAGTGCGCAGTCCGCCGTCCGCTGACCACTGACCACTGTCCACTGACCACTGACCACTGACCACTGACCACTGTCCACTGTCCACTGTCCACTGCCCACTGGGAGGTCCGCCATGTCCAAATCCCCCCAATCCTCCGGCAGACCCGTCACCCGGCTGGTCCTCATCCGGCATGGGGAAACGGACTGGAATCTGGAGGGCCGGTACCAGGGCCAGTCCGACCCGCCCCTCAACGCCCAGGGCCGGCGGAAGGCCGAAGCCCTGATCCCTCAACTGCGGCCCCTGGGCCTGTGCTGCCTTTACAGCAGCCTGCTCCAACGGGCCTGGGAGACGGCCTGCATCCTGGCCAGGGGCCTGGGCCGGCCCCTTTTCCCCGAACCCCGGCTGGCCGAAATCAACCTGGGGGCATGGGAGGGGATGCGGGTGGAAGAC
>JALXBY010000334.1:544-3385 GCA_026991215.1 Anaerolineales bacterium | reverse complement strand
CAACCGCCTCATCTTCGGCTAACCCCCACTGACCACTCACCACTGACCACTCACCACTGTCCACTGTCCACTGGAGGTCTCCATGTCCGGCCAGGAAACCCTCTGGCTGGAAGTCGAACTCCGCTTCGACGACCGGGAAAACGGCGAGGGCTTGGAGGCCGCGGTCGAGGTGCTCAACCGCTGGAGCCGCGGCCGGGTGGTCTGGAGTTACGAAAAGCCCAGGGTCGATGCCCGGAACGCGATTTTGGGCCTGGGCCCGCTGCGGTTGCGGGCGTACATCCCTGTCCCGGCCGAGGCCCTGGAGAGTACCCGGCAGCGCATCCGCGAGGCCCTGTGGCACCTGAGCCAGTTGCATCCCCTGCCCGAACCCCGCTTCCGCCTTTTGAAGGACGAGGACTGGCTGCACGCGTGGCGACGGTTCTACCGTCCCATCCCCGTGGGGAAGCGTCTGGTCGTGGTCCCCGCGTGGGTGGACGAGGCCCCTGAAGCCGAGGGCCGGCTGCCCGTGTTCATCGACCCTGGCGCGGCCTTTGGGACCGGGATGCATCCTTCGACCCGCCTCGCACTGCAGGCCCTGGAACAGGTGGTGCAGCCCGGGGACCGGGTCATCGACATCGGTTGTGGTTCGGGAATATTGAGCATCGCGGCCGTGCGTCTGGGTGCGCGGGCTGTGCTGGCCGTGGACATTCAAGAAGAAGCCGTGCGGGAAACCCGCCACAACGCCCGCCGCAACGGGGTGGAGGCGGCCATCACCGTGCTCCAGGGTTCGGTGCCCGAGGTGCTGGCCGGGCGGGGACCGTTCCAGACGGCCCAGGTGGTGGTGGCCAACATCCTGGCCGACGTGCTCATCGACCTGCTGAACCAGGGCATGGCCCGGCTCCTCGAAACCCTGGGGCACCTGGTGCTTTCCGGCATTTTGCAGGAACACGCCGCGGACGTGGCCCAGGCCGCAGCGGCCCACGGGCTTACCCTGGTTTCCACCTTGACCGAGGAGGATTGGGTGGCACAAGTCTACCGTTCTCCTGCGCAAAACCTGCAGACATCTTCAACGTTTCAAGTAGAATAGGGACATCCTGGTGTGGGTAAACGGTGATGCAGGCCCTTGTCCCCCCTTTGGAATGGCTTTCCGGGCTTTTGAATGTTCTCCATCCCCAAGTACAGACCCTCCCTGAACTGCTGAAACAGGGGACCGCGTTCCTGGCGCGGATGCTGCAGCCCCACGGGTTGCAGCACTACGCGGTGTATACTGCGACGCCAGAAGGGGCCTTCCAGCGTATCTATACGACCAACGAGGCCGCGCCCCTGCAGGTGCCCGCCGCGCGCATGGGTGAAGCAGTGGCCGGGGGCTGGTTCTTCCCCTTGCGCGGCTCCCGCGGGACCTGGGGCGGATGGTGGGTGCAGTGGGCCACCGATTCCCCACCCCTGGACCTGCTCAAACAGGCCGCGGAAACCCTGGGCTTCTGGGCCCAGGTCAAGGGCGAGGCCCAGCAGCTGGAGTTGCTCCGGCAGGTCTATTACAGCATCTCCGACGCGGTGGTGATTTTCGACCGCAACTCCCAGGTGAAGGATGCCAACCCCGCGGCCGAGCGTCTGTTCGGTTACACCGTGGAGGAGATGCGGGGCATGACTTCGGCGGAACTCTTCCCCGTGCCGGCCTCGGAGGTGCGACAGATTGGCCGTGCGCTGCTCCGGCAGGGCTACTGGCACGGCTGGATGCCCATCCGCACCAAGTCCGGCGAGGAGCGGCTGACTGAGGTCCGGGTCAGCGTGCTGGGTTCCACGGATAGCCCTTTGCCCATCGTCGCGGTGTTGCGGGATTTAAGCGAGCGGGAAGCCCTGCGGGCCCAGGCCGCGCGGCAGCGCTTCCTGCTGGAGCGGCTGCTGGAAATCGCCCGGGCCGCCCTGCGCGCGCCCCTGACCCTCCGGGAGACCTTCGCCCAGGCCGTGCACACCGCCCGGGAACTCACCGGCGCGACCCACATCGCGCTGGCCCTGGTGGACGATGATTTGCAACTCCAGGACTTCCTCATCGAAGGCCCTGGCGCGGCCTCCCTGCCCTATGACTGGTTGACCTCCATAACCCGCGAAGGTCTGGAAACGGGCATCCTGGGCCGCGCCCTCCGACGGCGCAAGGTGTACTTCCTGGCGGATATCACTCGTGTGCCCGGCTGGAGGGAATGGCAGGACCGGTTCCCCTGGCGTTCCGTAGTGGTGCTCCCGTTGGTGGTGGGCGGGCGGCCCCTGGGCCTGCTCATGGTAGGCCACCGCCGGCCCCGGGCCTTCAGCAAGGAGGACATCACCCTGCTCGAAGGCGCATCCGAAATCCTCGCCTTGGCCCTGCAACACGCCCGGCTGTACGAGGAGCAAATCCGCATCGCGCAGGAACGGCTCCGGGCCCAGGAGCAGGCCGAGCACCTGCGCCGTCAGGGCGAGCACTTCCTGGCCCGGGTGAGCCATGAAATGCGCACACCCTTGCAGGCCATCCTGGGGTACCTGGAGTGGATTCGTATGGGCTATACGCCCCAAACGCCTCTGGCCGAAATCGCAGAGGACCTGGAGAAAATCGAGCAGGCCTCCCGGACGCTTCTGCACTTGATTAACGAACTCCTGGACTTTCAGAAGCAGCAGACCGAACCGCAATCCCTGCTGCCCGAAACCTTCGCGGTGCAGGACCTGCTGAACCAGGTCGCGGACGTGGTGCGGCCTCTGATGCAGGCCAATCAGAACGTGTTTTCCGTGGAGGTGCACCCGCCCGACCTGACCATGGAAACCGACCGGACCAAACTGGCCCATGTGCTTCTCAACCTGCTTTCCAACGCGGCCAAGTTCACCCGTGAAGGC
>JALXBY010000334.1:0-534 GCA_026991215.1 Anaerolineales bacterium | reverse complement strand
CGGGCGTGGCTCGCACCTGAGGGGGACGTGGTGTTCGAGGTGGCCGATACCGGCATTGGCATCCCGGCCCACGCGTTGGAGACCATCTTCCAGCCCTTCCTCCAGGCCGATGAGACCATTTCCCATCGCTTCGGCGGCACCGGCCTGGGCCTGGCCGTGGTCAAACAGTACGTGAAGTTGCTGGGCGGCACCGTGCACGTGGAAAGCGAAGAGGGCAAGGGCAGCGTGTTCACCGTCCGCCTCCCGCGACGGGTGCGGGGGTAGGGCGCGGTGTGCGGTCCGCAGTCGGCAGTCCGCGGCCCGCAGTCGGCTCACTGCTGACTGCTGACTGCGGACTGCGGACTGCCCACGGCCGACCGCCCCTGACCCCACCCCGACGCTATGCTGACGATTGGCCCGTATCCTGGGGCCATCTCCGCCAGGAGGTGTTTTATGGTGCGCCCAAGGAGATGGCCCCCCGGCAAGGCCCTGTTCGGTTGGGGCCTGCTTTTGTTGGGTCTGGCCCTGGCCTGCGTCAACCTGCCCCTCCACGGG
>JALXBY010000333.1 GCA_026991215.1 Anaerolineales bacterium | reverse complement strand
GCAACTCATGGGGGTTGTGGGGAGGCCGGAGGTGTACTCCTGCAGGGGCTCTATGGCCCAATCGCATGGTGACCTTCCGGCCTCCTCCCCCGTACCCCTACTTTATCACTCGTGCTTATAGGAGGCCGCCCCATGGGTACGATACCTGGCACCCCTTTCCACAACCACCGGAACCGTGGACCGCCGTTGCCCCATGGCACCATAGCCGAAACCGGCCCCCGGTGGCAACCCTCGGAAGGCGGCGCAGCCAGCGCCGCTTTTCGCGTTTTGGGAAGCAATGGCGCGCTGGGTCCCCGCTGCCGCGACCGGGGAACGCCTATTCCTTCACGCCCCCTTATAGGGCAGGGATTGGGCGCCCAGGAAACTCAGGTAGGCCGGAACCAGGGGGAAGACGCACGGGGAAAGGAAGGAAAGCAACCCCGCGGCCATGGCAATCAACACATTGGGCGTGCCCGAAGAGGGCACATCGAGATACAACCCCTGCTTTTGCGCCCACACGGCAATCAGGAAGAAGCGGTTGGTCAAAAGCAGCAACCCAATGCCGATGAGCAGCAACCCGCTGATGACGTTGAAGGTGCGTATGTGCCGGCGGAACCGCCGCAGCCAGCGTTCGGCCCGCTCAAAGCCCAGGGCCAGAAGCAAGAAGGGGATGCCCAACCCCAGGGCATACGCGGCGGAAAGCACCATGGCCTGGTACACCGTCTCTTCGGCCAGGGCCATGGTGAGAATGGCCCCCAACGTGGTGCCAACGCAAGGCGTCCAGCCTGCGGCGAAGAACACGCCCATACCAAAGGCCGACCACAACCCCGGCCCCCGTTGCCACAGGGCTTCCTCATCACCCAGACGCATCTCGTAGTTGAGGAAGGGGAGTTGAATCCAACCCAGCGTGTGCAGGCCGAACAAAATCACCACCAGGCCGCCAATCTGGGCCAGGGTGCGTTTGTAGGTCCCAAAAAGTTGCCCAAGCACGGTGGCCGTGCCGCCCCATCCGATGACGAAAATTACGGTAAACCCCAACACGAACGCCAGGGCGTAGACGAACACCCGCTGCCGGGAAACTTGTGCCTGCTCTGCGGTCATTTGCATGGGTCGCCCTCGGTGAATGCAGGGATAAAGCAGACTGTATCCAATCTTATCCGTCCCTGTCAGCCGTACCCACCCGCCGAATGACGGGTTCGGGTTGACGCCCCCTGGGGGATGGGATACACTCCCAGGCGCATTCCCCCAGGGCTTTGCATGGGCCTGGAGTATACCCAACAACCTCTGCAACCCCTTTGGGAGGCGGCATGAACATGGCATCCACGCGGCGACGGGTGCTGACCGGCGACCGGCCGACCGGCAAACTCCATCTGGGCCACTACATTGGCAGCCTCAAGGCCCGGGTCGAACTGCAGAACAACCCGGAATACGAGTGCTTCTTCATCATCGCGGACCTGCACGCGCTGACCACCCGGCCCAAAAAGGCCGACGTGCTCGAAATCCGGGAGAACATCCGGGAAATGGTGCTGGACTACCTGGCCGTGGGCATCGACCCCGAGAAGAGCACGATTTTCGTGCAGTCCGCGGTGCCGGAGACCTACCAGCTCAACCTTCTGTTCGAAATGCTGGTCACCCTGCCCCGCCTGACCCGGCTGCCCACCATCAAGGATATGGCCCGGGCCGCCAACATCGAGGAGGACAAGGTCCCCTTTGGCCTGGTGGGCTACCCCGTGCTTCAGGCCGCGGACATCCTCCTGCCCAGGGCCCATCTGGTCCCGGTGGGGCGGGATAACCTCCCCCATGTGGAACTCACCCGGGAAATTGCCCGCCGCTTCAACCGCTATTACGGTGAGGTCTTCCCCCTGCCCCAGGCCCTGGTCCCCGATGTCGAAGTGCTTCCCGGCATCGATGGCGCGGGGAAGATGAGCAAGTCCCGGGGCAACGCCATCCTGCTTTCCGACGACCCCGAAACCGTGCGGGCCAAGGTGATGAAAATCAAGACCTCCCCGCGGCGGCCCGAAGAGCCGGGGGACCCAACCCAAAGCATCCCCCTGCTGTATCACCGGCTGTTCAACGACGACCGTGAAGAGGTCGAGGAACTCTGGGAACGCTATCGCAAGGGGGGCATCAAGGATAAGGAAATCAAAGAACGGCTGGCCGTCGCCCTGAACCGCTTCCTGGACCCCATCCGTGAACGGCGGGCGTATTACGCGCAGCGTCCAGAGATGGTGGAAGAAATTTTGGTGGAAGGGACCCGGAAGATGCGCCAGGTGGCCCGGGAGACCATGGAAATGGTCTGGGACGCGATGGGGATGTACGGTGCGGAACTGGCCCGCAAGTTGGCGGAACGCCCGTAACAGGGTTCGGGGAAACCGGAACCCTGGATTACACCACGGCCACCCCCTGGCCGCCTCGTAGGGGTTCGGAAAAGAGTTTGGTGTACACGGCCCCCGAGGGGGTCAGCACGCTCCGATAGAGGTGGATGGTATCCACGTGGGTGCTGCCCAGGTAGCCGACCGAGGTCCGGCGCAGGACCAAACTTAAGGCCCGGATGTCTTCGGGCCGGGCCGTGCGCGCGATGCGGGCCAGGGTCAGGTGGGGTTTGAAGGGGCGGTTGTCGGGCGGATAGCCCAGGCGGCCCAGGGCCCGCTCCAGGCTTTCCTGCAGGCGGTACAGGACCTTTGGCCCCTCGACGCCCACCCAGACCACCCGCGGGTGATGCTCGTTGGGGAACGCACCCAGGGTCCCCGCGCTGAATTCAAAAGGCGGGTAGAGCAGGGCCTCCGCGCGGAGGACGTCCTGGATGTGGCGCAGGTTCCGCCGGGAGACTTCCCCCAGGAACTTCAGCGTAAGGTGGATGTTCTCCGGTGGGGACCAGCGCAAGGGCACATGGCTCAACTGCGTCTTGAGGTCCGCCATCAAATCCGTCAGGGCCTGACGCAGTTGGGGGGAAATATCCACCGCAATGAACACCCGCAGGACTTCGTCGGTCATGATGCGTCCTCAAATAGAAAAGGGAATGGCCCTCGGTCGCCTGTACCATAGCATAACTTGGAGGGAATGGCAAGATTCGGCTCGATGAGCGTGCCCTTGCGCGAGTCAGCCTGCACCCTGCCGAAGTACAAACGCGGCGGGCCTTTCCCCCTGGGTCTGGTTTTCAGGGCTTCACACCATCGGTTGGGCTTGTGGACGGTCTGGCCCTCTGCAACCTGCCGCCTGTCCCAAGGCGGGGCGCTTCCCCAATGACAAAAGGTTTGGGAAGGGGCGCTGCCCTTCCCAAAGCGGCTACGCAGCCGCCTGGTGCGCGGCGGCCTGGGCCGCTTCCCGAACGTCCACCCGCAACAGGGGCCGGAATTTGTAACCGTAAAGCACGATGCCCCGCCGGGCCGAGACCGTGCGCAACCGTCGGGTGACCATCTCC
>JALXBY010000332.1 GCA_026991215.1 Anaerolineales bacterium | reverse complement strand
CGGCCAGGAGCGCGGCAATCAGTTCCCGGACCGCCTCGGGCAGGGCCTCGCCCTGGTGGAGCAGGGGGAGCACGTAGGGAATCAGCCGTTGCAGCCGAAGGACCCGCCGCGCCGCGTCCCGGGCTTCCGGGTATTGGGCGGCCAGTTGGAGCAGAGTGTGGGCCAGTTCCTCCTCTGGCGCCTGCAAAATGGCCCGGGCGCCCTGGAGCACCCATTCGGGCATGTCCTGTTGTTTGAGCAGGAAGGGGAGCCAGCGGGCCAGGTGCTCCCGCTGTTCCTCCGGCCCGGCGCGGTAACTCAACAGTCGTTCCCACAGGGTCGCGGGGTCCCGCTGCTTCAACGCGGTCGCGATGTCGCCGTAGAGGTGGCTTTCCAGCGGGACCATGTGCAGGGGCGCGACCAGGCGCTGGTAGGCCAGGAGTTCGCCTGGCGTCAGGGCGGTGAAGCGGAAGCGGAACCGGGGCCCCGTTTCCCTGGCTTCGTACAGGAAGAAGGTGGTGAAACGCAGAAAGCGCCCGGGCTTTTTCCGCAATTCGTTCAGCAGGTCCCGGGCCCGTTGCATCACGTTTTCCGGGATGGGACCAAGCCGGGCCTGGGCCAGGCGCTTCTGGAGGAATTCGGGAAAGGCCTCGCCCCCCTGGGTGGTGGTTTCAAAGCGCAAACGCACTTCCAGCGCGGGCAGGAGCATCTCATACCCGGGCTGGAGCCAGGCCTCGTAGATTTCGGCAAATTCCAGTTGCATCACCACGATTTTGGCCAGCAGGGGCCAGGAGGTGCCGGGGGGCAGGCGGCCCCGCTCTTCCCGCACCAGGGCCACGGCTTGCAGCAGCCGGAAGGTGTTGACCGCCCGTTTCACCTGCCGGGGGTTGGGCTTCAACCCCGAAGCGAAGATGCGATACACATCCGGCGTCAGGGTCCGGGCCTCAGGGTCTACCGGAAGGGTCACGTCTTCCCAGGTGGCCGGGGGGCGGCTTTGGGGCCGTTCCAGCATCTGCAACATGCGCTCCATCTGGTGCATGGCCAGGGGCGGCAGGGTGAAGGGGATTTGGACGAACTTCTGCAGGTACGCGTCGCCGCTGATGGGCGGCCTGGCCGTATGGGTGTAATGCGCGTAGTAGGCTTCGACCCCCTGGCGGATGACGTCCCGGTCCAGGGCCAGCACGAACGCGGTGCCTTCGACTTCGAGGAAGAGTTTGATGGCCTCCAGGATTTCCAGGGCCTTCTCCGGCAGGCACCGGTCCAGGTCGTCCACGAAGAGGATGAGGCGGCCCGGCGCGCCCTGGGTTTCCCAGGCCAGTTGCAACGCCTGGCGGAACGCGGCCTCGAACTGCTCGATGGAAGCCAGACGCTCCATGCGGTAGGTGTGCATCTCCCGGCGGACGGCCCGGAGCAGGGCGTCCAGGTCTTCGGGCATGCCCTGGCCCTCCCAGGCTTTCAACAACCGGCGCACCCCTTCGGGCAGCGGGAACAGCAGCAGGGCCAGGTCCGCGACCAGCCGCCCCCCGGATTTCACCATTTCCCACCAGTGCACGGTCCACTGGCCCACCTCTTCCCAGGTGACCTCCCGGTAGAGGCTCTGCTCCAGGCGTTCTAAGGTGGCCACCAGTTGCCGCTCTTTGTCGTTCAGTTCGGCGTCGGTCTTGCGGGGCCGCTGCTCCCAGGGCAGGTCGGGTTCGGCTTCCGTGCGGGGGTAGAGGGCGTCCAGAACCCGCAGGAGCAAGGCCCTCCACAGGGCTTCCCGGCGTTCGTACTTCCAGGCTGTGAACCAGACGGTGCGCACCGGCTGCCCCAGCCGCGCACCCCAGATGGTGATGTCGTCCCGGAGCATGCGCAGCAGGCTGGTCTTGCCGCTCCCCCAGGGGCCGAACACGCCGACCGTGAGGGGGGTCTGCCCCAAAAGCAGGACCTCGGTCAGCGCGGGGCGGAAATCGGAGAAGTCCAGGGCGTCCTGAACTTCGGGCAGGTCGCTGTAGTACAAGGGATGGGCCATGTGTCTCCCCCGTTCGAGAGGCTGGCGTGCAAAGGTGTTTTACGGCGAGGGGTTTTGCATATACGCGGCCACCACCTGTTCCCATGCGTCGCGGGGTGCGAATTGGCTCAGGACCTGGAAGAAGTCCTGGGGCAGGGCAATGTCGAACCTCCGTTGTGATGCATAGGCTTGCAGGAAGGCGAAGAAAAGGTCATCGCCCAGGCGGTCACGTAAGCGGTGCAGAAAATAGGCCCCGTTGAGGTAAACCGCGCTGCGGTAAAGCAGCCATCCCGAATAGTCGTAAATGGCGCCGTCGATGTAGCCATCCGGGGAAAAGGCGTCGATGCGTTGTTCCCACCACCATGGCACGCTTGCAGGGTGCTTGCGTTCGTAAAAGAGCAATTCGGCATACGTGGCCAGGGCCTCGTCCATCCAGGGATGCTGGGCCTGGTCGTTGCCGACCTGGGCGAACCACCATTGGTGCGCGGTCTCATGGGCTGCAATCGTGACCAGAAGCGATTGGGGGTCGCCATCGTACGCATCGAACAGGGGCTGATTGATGAAAATCAGGCCATCGGCTTCCATGCTGGTGGGCGAGTCCCCCTGGACGACCACAAGACGCTTGTGATGATATGGCCCCCATAAGGCGGTGTAAACCTCCAGCGCGTCGGCTACCGTCTGAAGCACCGCCTGGCCCATTTGGGCTTCAAAGGGGAAGAAGAATCCTTCCAGGCGTATCTTTGTGGCGGTCGTCAGGGATTTTGCCTGGTAATATGGGCTGAAACTGAAGACGGCCTGCCGGATTTGCCGCCCTTGAAAGCAGCGTTCGTTTGGGTTTTGGGCTTCGGGGCAGGGGACTTCCTCCAAATTCGTGGCAATCTCGAGGTTTTCGGGCGGGTCTTTCAAGGTCCAGCGCACCGAATAGTCGGCCAGGGGATAGGTGATGTATTCCCCATGGAACCAGGGACGGTAAGCCAGCCAGCCCTGTTGCGGGTGGTAGGGAGCGATGAGCGCGTACCAATCGACGAAGTTGGCCTGCCGTTGGGTGTATCCGAACAGGGTGGCCGCGTAAGGGTGCATCTGTTGGGCCAGCCGGGGGAGGAAGAGGGCGTACTCCAAGGTCACGCGCAGCGTTTCGCCCGGTGCCAGAGGTTTCGCCAGTTTCAGTTCAAGGCGGGTTACCGAACCTTCGGGAACAATCCGTTCTGCGTTTTCGCCGTTTATGCGCACCGAACGGAGCAAGACCGCACCGCTGTACCGTAATGGGTCCAAAATGGTGACGAGGGTGTCCAACGGCTCTTGAAAGACGTTGGTGTACTCGACTTGCTGGGACACGATGGCCGTCTGGCGTGCGAAATCGTAAGTTACCTGGATGTCGTATCGGGTCGGGACCCGGCTCCATGGCCAGGGGGTAGGCGTTGGTGAAGGGCGGGGCGTTGGGG